>JANQSV010000229.1 GCA_028279115.1 Pseudomonadales bacterium | reverse complement strand
CTTCCAACCCATTGCTTTGTAATGACTTTTCAGTTTTCATGCCGTTCCCGGTGCGCACTAGCACCGGCCGGCAGCCATGTGTGCGGGCCGCCTGCAGATCCCTGAGGCTGTCGCCGATAAACCAGCAATCGCGCAGACTGCAAGCAAATCTGGCTTCGATCTGCCTGAGAAGCCCCGTTGCCGGCTTTCGGCACGAACACCCTTCTTCCGGTCCATGGGGGCAATAGAAGATTCCGTCCACGGCGCCGCCATGGCTTTCCACGAGTTCGCGAAACTTTTCGTGAATGGAATCAAGCGCCGCCAGGTCGAGCAACCCGCGCGCCAGACCTGATTGGTTGGTGGCCAGAGTGATAAGGACGCCGGCCCGACTCAAGTCCGCGATTGCTTCAATGCTGCCTGGAAGCGGCTGCCATTCCGCCGGTGACTTGATGAACTCGTCGGAATCCCGGTTGATTACGCCGTCCCGGTCAAGCACGACCACCTTGGCGGTTTTCCCTTTCAAAGCAGCGAAATGTCCGCGACCTGGAGAAAGAGATCGCGCAATTCGCGCAACAGCCGGAGTCGGTTGGCGCGCAGGGAAGGGTCGTCGACCATCACCATGACCTCGTCGAAGAAATTGTCGACATCGTCCCGCAGGCCCGCCAGCCGCGTTAATCCTTCCCGGTAGTCTCCGGCCTCGAACAAGGGCGCCACCGCCTCGCTTTGCTCCTCGAGACGCAAGAGCAATTGCTTCTCGGCAGCCTCCGACAGCAATTCAGCGGCAACCGCGTCCTGCCCCGCCGCCTCGGAGCTCTTGTCGAGCAGGTTGGAAACCCTTTTGTTGGCCGCGGCCAGCGCGGCGGCTTCCGGCCGCCCCGCGAAATCGGCGACCGCTTCGACGCGGCGATGGAAGTCCAACGGACTTGCCGGATTCAATGCCCGCACGCAGAGATAGATTTTCGCGTTCGTTCCCGCATCGACGTACCAGGCGCGCAAGCGGTCGAAGATGAAATCGTAAAGTTGCTGCCGGACATCTTGTTGTTGATATCGCTCAAGTTGCCGGGATTCGGACCGCCTGCGCTCCTGTCGTTGACTCATCTCGACGACGCGTTCATTTTCCCGCGACATAATTTCATCAAATGGGGAAACCGCCGCGTCGATAACTTCAACAAGGTCGAGTTCCACTTCCCCTTCAATCAGTATCCGCAATACGCCGAGCGCGGCGCGGCGCAAGGCGAAGGGATCTCGCGAGCCGGTCGGCGGCTGGCCGATCGCGAAAAGTCCCGCCAAAGTGTCGAGCTTCTCCGCCAGGGCGACTACCCTGCCCGCCCCGGTCTCCGGCAGCCGGTCTCCGGTATGCCGCGGCAGATATTGCTCGAATATGGCTGCCGCGACGGTTTCCGGTTCGCCGTCGTTGCGGGCGTAATACGATCCCATGATCCCTTGCAGTTCGGCAAACTCGCCAACCATATCGCTGACCAGGTCGCATTTCCCCAACATGGCCGCACGTTCGCAGGCATCCGGTTCGACATTCAAACTTTTGGCAATATGACGCGAAAGTGCCGCGACTCGTCGCGATTTTGCCGCGATCGTGCCAAGTTTTTCCTGGAAAACCACTTTTTCGAGTTCTGGTAGCCGGGATTCGAGGCTGCGCGATTTGTCGGTTTCGAAAAAGAAACGCGCATCCGCCAGCCGCGGCCGGATCACGCGCTCATTTCCCTTGATCACCTCTTGCGGGTCGAGGCTTTCTATATTGCTGACCGTAACAAAATTCGGCACGAGCCGCCCGCTTTCGTCTTCGAGACAAAAGCACTTCTGATGGAATTTCAGGGTAAGTATCAATGCCTCTTCGGGCAGTTGCAGAAATTCCGGGTCGAACGCTCCGGTCAGCGCGACGGGAAATTCGACGAGGCTGGTCACTTCATTAAGCAGATCCTTGTCCTCGACCACTCGTGCCCGGAGTTGGCTTTCGTCATCGACAACCAAGCGGCGCTCGGTTGCAGTTCCCGCTCGTTGCGCAATTGATCGCCTGAGGGAGGATGCCTGTTTCGCCACCAAGTCCCGGATCAATTCCCGGCGCCGCTCGAAACAGGCAATCACGCGGCCCGGATTTTCCAGCGCCGCTTCGTAATCCCCCGGGCAAGTCAACTCGATGGGCTTGTCATGATGAAACCGGTGTCCGAAGGTCGCATTCCCCGCGGTTTCTCCCAGAATCTGCGCCGGAATGACTTCTGCGCCGAACAGCATCACCGCCCAATGCACGGGACGTATGAATTCGGTTCGCGAACTGCCCCAGCGCATGCGCTTGGGGATCGGCAAGGCGGCCAGCGCGGTTTCCGCCAGCCCGGGCAGCAACTCGGTCGTGGCTGTGCCCGGCTCCAGCTTGGTAAAACAGAGTTTGGCCGCGCCCTGGCGCTCCGAACTGCCGAGTTCTTCCACCGAAACGCCGCAGGAGCGGGCAAAACCGAGGGCCGCGGCGGTGGGCGCGCCATCGGCGTCGAAAGCCGCGGCAAGCGTCGGGCCGAATCGCTCGATCTCGCGATCAGGCTGTTTCCCGGCGAGATCCCGCGCCAGCAGCGCGAGCCGCCGGGGGGTGGCGAAACTGCGCAGCTCGCCGTGGTCCAGGCCGGTCTTGGCGAAAAGGGAGCGGAATTCCGCTTCAAGCGCTTCCGACAAGCCGCGCAGGGCTTTCGGCGGCAACTCTTCGGCGCCGATCTCGAAAAGAAAGTCGCGCGCCGCGGCCTCGTTGGCCTCAGGCGTATTCACGTAGCGCCTCTGCCGGAGCCAATGGGAAGCCTAGCTTGCGCCTGCTTTCCAGATAGGCTTCCGCGACCGACCGGGCCAGGGCGCGAACGCGCAGGATGAATCGTTGCCGCTCGGTTACCGAGATCGCCTTGCGCGCGTCCAGCAGGTTGAAATAATGGGAGGCCTTCAGCACCTGCTCGTAAGCGGGCAATGCGAGATTCCGCTCGAGCAGTTCCCTGCATTGGCTTTCGCAATCGTCGAAGTAGCCGAAAAGTTTCCCGGTGTCGGCGACTTCGAAATTGTAGGCGGACATCTCGATCTCGTTTTGCAGGAAGACGTCGCTGTAAGTCACCACGCCGCCGGGCCCGCGGCGCCAGACTATGTCATAGACGCTGTCCACTCCCTGCAGGTACATGGCGATTCGCTCTATGCCGTAAGTGATCTCTCCGCTGACGGGATGACATTCGAGTCCGCCGACTTGCTGAAAGTAGGTGAACTGGGTGATCTCCATGCCGTCGAGCCAGACTTCCCAGCCGAGTCCCCAGGCGCCAAGGGTCGGCGACTCCCAGTTGTCTTCGACGAAACGCACATCGTGTATGGCCGGATCGATGCCGAGGGAGGCGAGGGATTTGAGATAAAGTTGCTGAATATCCTTCGGCGAAGGTTTCAGGATTACCTGGTACTGGTAATAATGCTGCAGCCGATTGGGGTTTTCGCCATAGCGGCCGTCGCCGGGACGCCGGCTGGGCTGAACGTAGGCGCAGTTCCAGCTTTCGGGGCCGATGGCGCGCAGGAAGGTGGCGGGGTGGAATGTACCGGCGCCTACTTCCATGTCCAGGGGCTGCAAAATGACGCAGCCTTCGCCGGACCAGAACTGCTGCAAGGCGAGGATCAGTCCCTGGAAGGTTTTCAGGTCGGCGGAGGGGCTCACGGTAGAATCGGGGCAGCTACAAGAAAGGGCGCGATTATCCTAGAATTTCGGTGCTTTATCCATATTGGGGCTCTGGGGGGTGGAAGCTTCGGGGGTAGTGGCTTCGATCCGTCGCCGCCGGGTGGCGCCGGGTTTGGCGGACGCTGTAAATACGGTCCAGTCGCCAAGCGCCGTCCAAAATGGCAATCCTGCCATTTTGTCGCAGAATCT
>JANQSV010000183.1 GCA_028279115.1 Pseudomonadales bacterium | reverse complement strand
AGCGCCATGAGTTGGCTGTTTTCCGGCAAGCCGATCTCGGCCAGCGCTCCGGCGAATCCCAATCCGTGCAGCAGGCCGAAAATGAAGGCGATGACGGCAGGGAATTGCCTGGTGAGCGAAGGTTTGTCCGAGAGGTTTTCGTATGCCAGCAGCGCGATGCTGCCGGCGATCGCCGCCTCTACCGGCGCCGATGAAAGCGTGAGCAGATCGAACGCGGACAGGGCCAGCGTCAGCGAGTGAGCGACCGTGAAACTGGTCACCACGACAAGGATATCCAGCGGCTGTCGCACGATGTACAGCAACATGATCACGAAAAGAACGTGATCGAATCCGAAAACCAGGTGCTCGATCCCGATGGCGAGGTATACCGGCAGGCCCGGAGCGGCTTCGGACAACTGAATGCGCGGTTCATCGCCGTTGATCAACAATTCCCGGGTCTCGCCGTCGAGGCGCTCGATACTGACCAGGGTATCGATCAGGCTTCGTTCCAGCCCGGAGATTTCTATGGTTTCCAGCGCCGACTCGCTGCAGTCCAGCTCAAATACTTCGATCACCGCGCCACTGGTCAGGCTGGCGGAGACCGGAGTCGATTCACAGTTCGTTTCCAGTTGCAGCCCAAGATAACGCCCATCGATCTGCGGCTGCCGCAATGACGCTTCGAACAGTTCCCCGCCTTCGCCAGCCTCCAGTTCTGTCAGTTTCAGAAAGGCCGGCCTGACCTCGTGGGCCTGCGCCGGCAAGGCAACCATCAACAACAGCAGAAACAGCGATGTTCTCGTCATGGTGGCTCCACGACGATGGTGTATTCGTCCAGCAGGTTTTCGACATAGGCGTCCCGCGCCCGCAATTGCCGCGCCCGTTGGAAGTCCTGTAGCACCTGTTGCCGGATTCCCTCGAGCGGCGTCACCTCACTGGGATGTATCGTGTCGATCCACACGAGATGGAAACCGAATCCGCTTTGCACCGGGCCCTGCCAGCTTCCGGCCGTCAGAGTCGCCAGTTGGCCGTCGAAGCCGGCCCCGAAAGTCGCGTTCAGATCCAGCGCGCTGCGATAGGCATAAGCGGGATTCAACATCGTGGGTTCGCCGAATTCCTGCGCTGCTGCACCCTCGTGTATTCGGGCCAGCGCATTCTCCGCCGCTGCGAGTTGCTGAAAATAGAGATGCCGAAAGGAATACCTGACCGGCAGCGTGTAGTCGTCGATGTTCTCCTGGTAGAAGGCTTCGAGTTCACCTTGCTCCGGCGTGGGAATCGTTTCCGATTCAGCGATGAACCCCAGTTTCTGCACCAGGCGGCGGCGGACGATGGAGTCTTCCTGATCCAGCCCCAGGCGCAGGGCTTCCCGGTACAGCACTTCTTCCTTCAGCCAGTTATCCAGCAGGGAATTCAACTCCGCCTCGGTTGCGACGAGGCCGGTCTGGGTCGTCCACAACGTGGCCAGCCGATCGCGAAGCGCGGTTGTTATGACGATTTCGTCGCGATTTTCGGGAATCCGGCTATCGGCAATAAAGAGCGCCAGCCCGATTGCAAGAAACCACAAAAGCGGCTGTTTCAGCAGGCCACCGGGCGCCATGATCAAGTCATCGGAGTTGTGCCGGGGTCAGCCAGATCGGTGATGACCAGACGCGCTCCTGGATCGTCGGCTGCAGATCGGGGTGCGGATCCACGCCCGCGCGAATCGCATCCCAGGTCGACCAGCGGCAGGTGGGGTTTTCCAGCCCGCGAACGTAATAGAAGGCGTGTTGATCCGGATCGAAGTCGGGATCCTGCCAGGCGGCGCGCAACTCGGCGGCGCCGATGCCTTGCGAAATGCTGCAATCGCTGATGTCGACACGAGCGCCGTTGTCGGGGCAGCGATGGGTCTCGGGATCGACCGTCCCTTCCGAACAGGCGATGTCATACACCTCTTCCCGGGCTTCGCCGTCTTCGACCCAGCCCTTGATGATCTGCAGTCTCTCCAGGTTTGCGCTGTTGGGATCCTTGGCGACCCAGGCAATGAAGCCCGGCGATCGATCCGTTTCAGCGAGCAGGTCGCCTCCCATGGGCACTCCACCGGCATAGGCTTGCGCGAGCATGTCGGGATCGTCGGCCGCCGGCAGCTCGTATCCACCGAAGAAGCGCACTTTCATGCGCGTTCCCGAAGTGCCGAAAGTCTCTTTTCGCCGAAAGGCGTCATAAATGCTGCTCCGGGTGTTCTCTTCGGCCCATACGCCGGCCAGGCCCGCGGCGCTCCAGGTATCGTAATAGGTATCCCTGTAAAGCTCTCCCTCGGGCGTAGGTTCGGCCAATGGCACCGAACCCCGCAAGACGGGAGTGGCGTCGTTCAAGCCGACCTTGCTCCAATAGTCGTGCTCTTCGCCGGCGTAAGTCGCGTTATGCGTGTCGCTGGAACCGATAACGCCGAACTTGTAGGGATTGAATCCCTCCTCGGCCTGCATCTTCAGTCCGTTGAGATATGCCTGGCGCACATAGCCTCCGTTCGGTTCGCTGTAGAGATTGGTGGCTACCCGAAGCGGCATGATCTCGAAATCGGCCCATTCGTCGTTCGGCGACAAGGCCGGATGCGTGTCGGATGTGCCCTTGACCTGGCTGATCTCCACCAGGGGTTCGTTGCGCATGCGCTGATTGGCGTATGCATCGTCCAGGGGCCTGCCGGAATTGTCGGTCAGCATGAACATCCTGCCATTGGAGCCGTTGGAATTGTGCGGAATGGCCAGGCTCTCGATGCCTTGGGCGCGGTTGCCGTCCATCCAGTTCCACAGGTCTTCCGGATTGCTCGAATCCAGGCGCGAAAACGGCAACTCCGGCCCCACGTCTCCGCGAAAGATCACGTTGCGGTGCAGGTTGCCGCGGTCGGGTGCGCTTGCGGTGTATTCGTAACCGATGAAGGTGGTGAAGTTGCCTGGATCGTTGTGCCGGTTGGCGGCCGCGATAATGTCGTCCCAGGCCGATTTGCGGATTACGGGATCGTTGATTTCCAGCCCGTCTTCGCTGCGCATGAAGGCCAGAATCTCCTGGAATTTCGCTCCTCTCTCCACGGAGCCGCCGAGAGTGGACATTCCGGCGGCTACGGGATGCCTCGATATTTCCGAATTCGGGTTGGCCATCTCCCTGAGCACGCCGATGTAGAACGCATGGTCGGTTACTCCATAGAAATCCAGCGGAACCTGCAATTGCATTTCGAATCCCGCGGGGTGGGTGATGGAACCGCCCTTGGCGAACTCGTATGCGTCGTCCGGCGATGAAGTCGTGCCGAATATGAAGGCGTCGAAGGAATACATGGTGTGTACATGCAAATCGCCGAAGTACGCGTTGCGCAATGCGCTGTAATCCGCGGTTCGCGCCGGAGCGGCCTCGGCGGCCGGCGCCGGAGCGGCGGAAACTTCCGGTGTCTCCGGCACGGAGGAGGTATTGTCGGAGCACGCGCTCAGAAATGCCGCGCAAACAAGGGTGGAAACCGGATAGCTCAATTTGACCATGGACTTGTTCTCATCTTGGGTGAATGCCGCCGAGCATCATTGCCGGCTGATTCCCAATTCCTCTTCGAGTTCCAGGAGACGGGCGCCCGCGAGGGTTCCGGGCATCGAGTAATTACCTTCGTGGCAGGCGTATTCGTATACCTGGTCCTCGGTGGCGTAGAAACTCAATTCGGCCGTCCAGGGCTGCAGATAGATGTTTTCGTCCTCGACCGTGAACCGGTAGAAGATTTCGTTATCCGAGTAGCGGCTGAAGCGCTCGATGATGCGGCCCTGCCTGGTAATGGGCACCGAACTCTGGCCCAGTTGCAATGGATGGATATTGACGGTCTCGACCACGAGTTCGCCGTCTTCGTACCAGCCGACTGAATCTCCGAACCATTGCTCGAGCACGAGCGGCCTGCGGCCGGCCCGGGCCTCTTCGGCCGAATCGAAGATCGGAATGATGCGGGCGTCGTGCACCATCTCCACGAGAATCATGACGTAATCGTCGGTCTGCACGAACTGGTAGGTGTTGTTGTAGAGCGCGCCCATCATGCCGGGACCGGCCTTGTTGCCGAAACCGATCAGGCAGCGCTCGGCGTTCGGAATGGCCTCGGGACCCCTGGTGTCGCCGATCCCCGTGGCGTAGCGCGAGCCGAAATTGCGCCGCTCGAAATCGTATTGCGGATCTTCCCGGCGCGGGACGCGGCCATCGGGCGGGTCGACGACATACGAAGTGCGGAACTCGCCCTTGATCAAGGCAAGATTGGAGCCCGTGTCCACCCAGAAGTTGTTATAGGCCCGCACGCCGAAATCCGCGCCACCCTGTTCCGGCAGGTTATTGACGCCATCGCCTTCATCGAAGCCGCCTTCGATACCTCCGATGGGCGTCCTCGCGGCAATAACGAGCGCTTCTTCCGGCGACACGACGAGGGATTCGACGCCCTCCGGACGATTCAGGTTGGTCAGCGAGGCATTGGACCAGATGCCTTCGAGGTCGGGCCGCGTGGCGTCTTGCGCCGCTGCCGAACCGAACAGCAATGCACCGAGAAGCGCGGCGGCAGGCTGGACAAGACGTCTCAGGACCGGTGAACTTTCGAGTGAATCAGGGAAAAGAGTCATGGAGGCTACCCGGTAATCCGCTTGAGCATATCTTAAACCACTGGGAGCCTGACTTTGCAACCATTCTCAATTTGGCGACGAGATCCTGCGACAAAATGGCAGGATTGCCATTTTGGACGGCGCGTAGCGCCGACCCGCTGGGGCGGGGGGCAAGGATGCCCCCAGTCACTTCGCGCAGGATGACCGTTTCCCCGCCGTCATTCTGCGCGCAGCGAAGCGCCCCACTTCGTCATTCTGCGCGCAGCGAAGCGAAGTCGCAGAATCTCATTGGCATGGTGAGAATTGCCGTTCGATTGTTGCTATTGTTCGGGCATGCGGATGCGCAGACTGATTTCAAATACCCTGGTCGGAACCGGGGCCGGCACAATGCTGGCGGGCATGGCTTTCGGTCGGGAGCCCCGGGTTGAGGAAATTCTGGTAGAGGGCGTACTGCGGCGCGGCAGTTATCTCCAGGACGAGAACAGCATCGGCAAACTTACCGAATCCCTGCTCGACACGCCCCAGCCCGTGACCACGCTTTCATCGCAGATGCTGCAGGACCGCAATGTCATGAGCCTGGACGATGCGCTGCGCAACGTTCCGGGCATTACGCTCGGCGCCGGAGAATTCAGTTGGCAGGGCAATAGTCCGACCGTGCGGGGATTTTCGTCGCGCAATGACATGTTTCTCGACGGGATGCGCGATACGGGCAACTATGCCCGGGACCCCTTCAACATGGACTCGGTACAAGTGTTGCTGGGACCTTCCTCCGTCGTTTTCGGCCGTGGTTCGACCGGGGGCGTGATCAATCAAAGCACCAGGAAACCGCAGCAGGATGAACTGCGAAGCTTGCACGTCAACATGGGCAATGCCGGTATCCGCCGGATTACCGCGGATCTGAATCAACCCTTGAGTATGGGAGAGAACACGGGAGAAAGTTCGGCTTTTCGCGTCAACGTTCTCGCCCACCAGGCGGATGTGCCGGGCAGGGATGTCGCCGAGTCCCGACGTTACGGTCTGGCGCCGAGTCTCAGCCTGGGTTTGGGCAGCGCCACGAGACTGACGCTGAGCTATATGCGTCTGGACAGCGAGAGCATTCCGGATTATGGATTTCCCTGGATCGAGGGCCGTCCCCCCAGGGTGGACAGGGAGAACTTCTACGGGTTTGAAACCGACTTCCTGGACACGCGGGCGGAAGTGGCGTCGGCGGTTCTCGATCGCCGGATCAATTCCGCGGTCTCTCTCGATGCGCAAGTCCGTTATGCCGGTTACGAAAGAAAAAGCAGAATTACCGAGCCCCAGGTAGACGCCTTCGTATCGCTCGACGACGATCCGCGCAACGTCATCGTGCACCGAAAAGTGCCGCGCAACGCTTGAGCAGGCCGACTGGTCCGATGGCCGCGGCAGCGCCGGCTATCTGTTTCGGGCGGTAAAGCGAAACCGCCAGCTTCCGGACGATCATCCGGCGGCGAGGGAACTCGGGGAGAAGATCGTCCGGATTCTCGACGGTAATCAGCAATTCGCAGCCGCGGCCCTGCCAGCGAAGATCGTGCCAATTGTTACGAAGAAGACAACAGCTATGGCCGCCATGTGGACGGCGCGATTCGGCCGGTTTTCGGAACGCCGCATCGCGTACGCACAGATATTTCAGCGACCCTCTTTCTCTCCGAGCCGGACAGCTATTCAGGAGGGGAGTTGGTCGTGGAAGATACCTATGGTCCGGTCGAAGTAAAGCTGCCCGCGGGAGACATGGTTCTTTATCCCGGCTCAAGCGTACATGCCGTCAGGCCAGTCAAATCGGGGGGGCGCCTGGCCGCGTTTTTCTGGATTCAGAGCATGGTCCGCGGCGACCACCGGCGATCGATCCTGTACGAACTGGACAAGACGATCCAGCGGATCGCCACGGAAACCCCCGAACAGGAAGCGCTGGTCGACCTGGCCGGCGTATATCACAACCTGCTGCGCGAATGGGCGGATCCCTGACGCCAGATCAGAATGTCCAGATCGCGCCGACGACCAGGTCGCTCTGTTCGATATCGAGCGCGGTCGGCACCGTAACGCGAAGATCGGTAAAAGGCGTCACCCAGGCCTCGGTGTCGTAACGAGTCTGCCGCAACTCCGCGCGCAAAACGAGAGCGCCCAGCGAACTTTCCAGACCGACGCCGATGACCGTGCCGCCAAAGCCGATTTCACGGCTTCCCGACGATGCGGTGAAGTTCGGGGTATCGGCGGCTTCCGTGCAGGGGATCGGCGAGAGACATCCAAAAGTGCGGTTCGAGAATGTTCCGTCTATCCAGCGCAGGCCGGCGAGCCCATACAGATCGACGCCGAGCGGGCCCAGGAAAGGCAGGTTGCCGCCTAGCCTGATCGTGGCGCCGTAGCTGGATTCGGCGTCGTATGACCAGGCATCCGGCCAGAGCTCGCCAAGCTGGTTGCGTCCGGGGGAATCTCCGATCCCGTCGAACTGGCTGTGCACCGAGCTGTCGAGCCATGCGGCATCGATTTCCGCGGCAACGAACAACCCGGTGGCGGGAAGCCGCAGCCGCAGGCCCAATACCGGTCCTGCCCCATACTCGGACCTGGAACCGGAACTTGCCTGGTTTTGCCTCAGCCCGCGGCGCGGTTCCGGAACCAGCGTCGCCGGATCGGTGGTGTCCACAGTTTTGTCGATCACCCCTTCAAGCTCGCCGAGCGGCGCTACCAAGCCAAAATACATTTCCTGACCCAGCGCCACGCCGCCTGACGTAAAACAGCCGGAGGCCAGGATCACGATCCAACCGAAAATCCTGTGCCTTAAAGTCCATTGCATCGCATCCACCTGCCTGTCCAAATCAACTGGACAAGAAAACTAGGTCAAGCAAAAGCAAAGCGCAAGCCCACGCTGAACCCGCGAACGATTGATAAGATTGGCCATTTTAGCTAAAACTATTCGCTTATCGTTTTCAGGAATTCAGCAAATGAAAGTCACGCAGGCTACAGACGCGAAGAACCGCTTTGGCGAATTGCTCGAAGATGCGGCCGGCCAGCCGGTGCTGATCCGGAAAAACGGGCGCGATGTCGCCGTTGTCATGTCGAAGGCGGAATATGACCGGCGTTTCGCAATTGCTTCAAAGAAGGAGTTGATCCGGCAATATCACGAGGAAAGTATCGAACGCTTCGGTTCCCTGTATGAAGAACTGGCGAAATAGCGCCGCGCATGACTGAACGCTATTTTCTCGACATGGAAGACGTGCTGACCTTGCACCGGACGCAACTGGCACGGTTCGGCGGCGCGGTCGGCGTCAGGGACGCCGGACTGATCGAAGCGGCCCTTGCCAGACCACAGTCGGGGTATTACGGCGATCTCATCGAAGAAGCGACCGCGCTTTGGGAGAGCCTTACGATGAACCACGGCTTTGTCGACGGCAACAAGCGCAGCCGACTGGCCGACTGGCCGACTGACCGACCGACCGACCGACCGTTTCTCCATCCGTGCGGTGTGCGAACCTATCCGGCGTCCGGCTGTCGCGCGCGACTGACGTCATGAACGGCATTCGCGGTGCTTGGCGGGAGCGCCATTCCCGCGGACTGATTTCCGGCCTACTCCGGCGCTTGGGTGTGCCGGCGTTGTTGACCGTACTGGCGGCACTCGCTACGGCATCAACGTCTGCACAGGCCGCAACGCTGGTCTCGAACACGTCTCAAGCCGGAAACTTCGGTTCTCCCCTTTTCATGGCGCAGAGTTTCACGACCGGCTCACAGAGCGCCACGCTTACCGATATTCAACTCCGATTGGGAAACATCGGGACCGGGGTCGCGTCGGTCAAACTCCGGAAAAACAACAATGGCGCGCCGGGTACCCTGATGGCCACGCTAACGAACCCTTCCAGTCTTTCAGCAAACCAACTCAACACGTTTACCGCCCCGGCCAACACCACGCTTGACGCGAACACGATCTACTGGGTTAGCGTCGCGGAACAGGGCGAGACACTGGCGACCCTGACACATCTGTTTCCCCTGCTTGCCGACGGAGACGGCTTCCGCAGCCGCCTGTTCCTAACCAACGTTGCGGCGCCGGACAACCGCTGCGCGCTCGAGCTGCGCGGTACGGAGTTGACCGCGGCCCGGTTCGACGGCGCCGCGGGCGTGACCGACAACGATTTCCGCAGGCTCCTGCTGACGCTCGGCCCCGGCCGTCCCCGTGTTCGACACCACAATGCATTGATCGGAAAAAGAACGTCCTTTCATTGCTATTTCTGCTTGACACTCTTGGTTCAAGCCATCAAAATATGCGCCTTTTTTGGGCAGGCGAATCTCAACCGGTCGATTCCGCCGCGGTCAAGTTTGAAGAGATTCCCGGAAATCGATGCGGGCGAAGATTTTTAACCCGGCATTCGTTAACGAGCGAAAATGCAGAATCAGCGAATCAGGATCCAGCTCAAGGCTTTCGATCATCGCCTGATCGACCAGTCCACGCGGGAAATCGTGGACACGGCGAGGCGCACCGGAGCGCAGGTGAAGGGACCGATCCCTCTGCCGACCCACAAGGAGCGCTTCACCGTGCTGATCTCGCCGCACGTGAACAAGGATGCGCGGGACCAGTACGAGATTCGCACGCACAAGCGCTTGCTGGATATCGTCGAGCCCACGGAAAAGACCGTCGACGCCTTGATGAAGCTCGATCTGGCGGCCGGGGTCGAAGTGCAAATCAGTCTGCAATAGGCGGGCCGAACAAAACCAGGCAACAGGTAATCAGTCCCCGTTGCCCTTTTTTGCAAGCGGCACAGGATGTGCCGCCGGATTCGATGGCGTAAGCCATTGAATCCGGGAGCAAAACAAAGCCACGCTTTTGTTTTGCGGCAGAGAACAATTTCAGGGATGAAATTGTTCGGGAAAATAGTCATTGGCGCACTGATTTCACGAATATCCGAGTGATATCGCGCCAAGTGTAACGCAGCAGCGGCCAGAGAGGGTTTCAGCCCCGTGCACGAAGACCCGTGGTTATAGTAAGGGCGTAATGCAAATGTCGTTAGGACTAATCGGTCGCAAGAGCGGGATGACCCGCGTCTTCACGGATGACGGCGTCTCCGTGCCCGTGACCGTGGTGGAAGTGCAGCCGAATCGGGTGACCCAGATCAAGACGCCCGAGACGGACGGCTATAGCGCGGTCCAGGTCACCATGGGTGGACGCAAGCCTTCGCGCGTCAACAAAAGCCAGGCGGGGCATTACCGCAAGGCCGGCATCGAAGCCGGCGAGGGTCTGTGGGAGTTCCGCACCGAAGGTCTCGATCTCGGCGACATCAGCGCTGGCAGCGAAATCAAGGTCGACCTGTTCGAGGCCGGACAGAAAGTCGACGTGACCGGCGTCTCCAAGGGCAAGGGCTTCCAGGGCACGGTCAAGCGGCACAACTTCAGCATGCAGGATGCGACCCACGGCAATTCCCTGTCTCATCGCGCCCCCGGCTCGATCGGTCAATGCCAGACCCCGGGCAAGGTCTTCAAGGGCAAGAAAATGGCCGGGCAGATGGGCAATGTGCGCAAGACCGTGCAAAGCCTCGAAGTGGTGCGGGTGGACCTCGAGAATCACCTCCTGCTCATCAAGGGCGCCTTGCCCGGCGCGACAGGTTCCCGGGTCATCGTGCGGCCCGCCGTGAAATCGACGCGGGCGAACTGATCATGGAACTGGCCTTGACGGTGCCGGGCAAGAAGACCCGGAAAAAGATATCCCTTCCCGACGAGGCCTTTGCCAGGGAATTCAATGAGCCGCTGGTGCATCAGACGGTCGTCACCTATCTTGCCGGCGCGCGTCAGGGCAGCGTAAAGCAGAAGAATCGCGCCGAAGTGAACGGCGGCGGCCGCAAGCCCTGGCGGCAGAAAGGCACCGGCCGCGCCCGGGCCGGCACGATCCGGTCTCCGATCTGGCGCAGCGGCGGCCGCGCCTTCGCGGCACGACCGCGGGATTACAGCAAGAAACTCAATCGCAAGATGTATCGGCGGGCCATGCAATGCATCCTGTCCGAACTGATCCGGCAGGAACGCCTGATCGTGGTGGACGATTTCGTTCTCGAAACCCACAAGACAAAGGATCTCGTGGCCAGGCTCAAGGAATTCGAACTCGAAAACGTACTCATCGTCGCCGAGCAGGTCGAACAAAATCTCTATCTCGCCGCGCGCAACCTGCACAAGGTCGATGTGCTCGACGCCCAGGCCATTGATCCGGTCAGCCTGATCGGTTTCGAAAAAGTGCTTTGTACGGTCGCGGCCATGAAGCAGATTGAAGGGATGCTGTCATGAACCGGGAACGCATGTATCAGGTATTGCTGGCGCCACATGTGTCCGAGAAGACTGCCATAGCCGGCGACGAAAACAACCAGTACGCCTTCAAGGTTGCGCGGGACGCGACCAAGGCGGAAATCAAGTCCGCGGTGGAAACCATTTTCGATGTGGTCGTCACCGACCTGCAGGTTCTCAATGTGAAAGGCAAGGTCAAGGGCGCCGCGCGCGGCCGTCCGCGCAAGCGCCCGGATTGGCGCAAGGCCTATGTGCGGCTGCAGGAAGGCGACGAAATCGATCTGGCGGGAATTGGTTAGGAGCGGAGTTGCTGTCATGCCCGTAGTCAAATGTAAACCGACCTCGCCCGGACGCCGATTCGTCGTCAAGGTGCGCCATCCCGAATTGCACAAGGGCGCGCCCTATGCGCCGCTGACCGCGCCCAAGCCGAAGACAGGCGGCCGCAACAACCAGGGCCGCATTACCCGCCGCCATGCCGGCGGCGGCCACAAGCAGAAATACCGGATCATCGACTTTCGCCGCGACAAGGACAATATCGAAGCCACCGTCGAGCGTCTCGAATACGATCCCAACCGCTCGGCCAATATCGCATTGTTGCTATACGCCGATGGTGAGCGCCGTTACATCATCGCGCCGGCGCGGGTACAGGCCGGCGATACGGTGATTTCGGGAGAAGACTCGCCGATCAAGCCCGGCAATTGCCTGCCCATGCGCAACATACCGCTCGGCAGCACTGTGCATTGCGTCGAACTCAAGCCCGGCAAAGGCGCCCAGATAGCGCGCAGCGCGGGCGCATCGGTACAACTCGTGGCGCGGGAAGGTAAATATGCGACCTTGCGCCTGCGTTCGGGCGAAATGCGCAAGGTGCTCGCGGAATGCCGCGCAACCCTCGGCGTCGTGTCCAACTCCGAACATAGCCTGCGCTCGCTCGGCAAGGCCGGCGCCAATCGCTGGCGCGGCGTGCGGCCGACCGTGCGCGGCGTGGCCATGAATCCGGTCGATCACCCTCATGGCGGCGGCGAAGGCAAGTCTTCCGGCGGCCGTCATCCGGTATCGCCCACCGGCGTACCGACCAAGGGCTACAAGACCCGATCGAACAAGCGCACCGACAAGTTGATCGTGCGGCGCAGGAAATCGAGCCGCTAGGCCTGCCCCGGAGTCAAAAGAGCGACACGCGTAGAGGAATCCAAGTGCCACGTTCATTGAAAAAAGGCCCGTTCATCGATCTTCACCTGATGAGGAAGGTGCAGAAGGCCGTGGAAAACAACGACAAGCGTCCGATCAAGACCTGGTCGCGCCGTTCCATGATCTCGCCCGAAATGCTCGGACTGACGATCGCCGTGCATAACGGCCGCCAGCACGTGCCGGTATTCGTCAGCGAGGACATGGTCGGCCACAAGCTCGGCGAATTCGCCCTGACCCGCACTTATCGCAGTCACGTCGCCGACAAGAAGGCGAAGCGGCGGTAGGAGATACGGTAATGATCGTTGCGGCAAGATTGAAAGGCGCCCGGATATCCGCGCAGAAAGCGCGGCTGGTGGCGGATCAGATTCGCGGCAAGCAGGTGGAAGACGCCCTGCAGCTATTGACCTTCAGCACCCGGAAGGGAGCCGCGATCATCCGCAAGTTGCTGAACTCGGCGATCGCCAACGCCGAGCACAACGAAGGCGCGGACGTCGATGAATTGAAGGTGGTGACGATCTGCGTGGACGAAGCGCGCACCCTGAAGCGCATCAGGCCGCGGGCGAAAGGCCGGGCGGATCGCATTTTCAAGCGCTCCTGCCATATCACCATCAAGGTCGCCGACGGCGAGGAGAACTGAATGGGCCAGAAAGCACACCCCGCCTGTTGGCAGCCGGGCACAGAGTAGGGCAATCGAATGGGTCAGAAAGCACATCCAACAGGGATTCGGCTCGGCATCGTCAAGCGGCACTCTTCGCTGTGGTACGCCGAAGGCGAGCAATACGCGGACAACCTGCTCGTCGACCTGAAGGTGCGCGAGTACATTCGCAAGAAACTCGCCAATGCCTCGGTTTCCCAGGTGGACATAGAACGCCCCGCCGAGACCGCGCGACTCACGATCCACCCCGCCAGGCCCGGCATCGTGATCGGCAAGAAAGGCGAGGACGTGGAAAAACTGCGCTCGGCGCTGGCGAAACTGATGAACCTCGATCAGAAACTCGTACAGGTCAACATCGAGGAGATTCGCAAGCCCGATCTCGACGCGCAACTCGTCGCCGACGGTGTGGCCCAGCAACTCCAACGCCGGGTGATGTTCCGCCGGGCGATGAAGCGGGCGGTGCAGAATGCGATGCGCCAGGGCGCCCAGGGCATCAAGGTGCAAGTGGGCGGCCGCCTCGGCGGCGCCGAGATCGCCCGCTCCGAATGGTATCGCGAAGGTCGCGTGCCGCTGCACACCTTTCGCGCGGATATCGATTATGCGACCTCGGAAGCCAGCACGACCTATGGCGTGATCGGGGTCAAGGTATGGATATTCAAGGGTGAAGTAATGGATCTCGATGAGGCCATGGCGGCGCCCAGGGCTCGTACGGGTCAGGTTTAGTATCCCGAACGGGTCAGGCATAGAAACAGGAAAAAATCGTGTTACAGCCGAAGCGAACCAAATATCGCAAGATGCACAAGGGCCGCAACCGGGGCCTTTCCCACCGCGGCAGTACGGTTGATTTCGGCCAGTTCGGGCTGAAGGCCGTCACTCGCGGGCGCCTGACCGCACGCCAGATCGAGGCGGCGCGGCGGGCGATGACGCGCCGGGTGCGGCGGGGCGGCAAGATCTGGATTCGCGTGTTCCCCGACAAGCCGATCACCCAGAAGCCGCTCGAAGTTCGGCAGGGCAAGGGCAAGGGCAACGTCGAATACTGGGTCGCCCAGATTCAGCCGGGACGCATCATGTTCGAGATCGAAGGCGTCGACGAAGAACTCGCGCGGGAAGCGTTTTCGCTGGCCTCGGCCAAACTGCCTTTCCGCACCAGCTTCGTGAAGCGGACGGTGATGTGATCGTGAACAAGCCAAGCGAATTGAGAGAACTGACCATGGGCGAATTGCAAAGCCGGCTGGAGCAATTGCACGAGGAGCAGTTCAATTACCGCATGCAGAAGGCGACCGGGCAACTCGGTCAGCCGCACCTGGCGACCGCCGTACGCAAGGATATCGCCAGAGTGAAGACATTGCTCGCCGAAAAGGCCGCCGCTGCGGCGGTGCTGGCGGCGACGGAAGAAAGCGAATGACAGAAATCAATGTAGAACAGGGCAAGGGACGCACGGCATCGGGCAAGGTCGTCAGCAACCGGATGGACAAGTCCATCGTGGTGCTGGTGGAGCGGCGCGTAAAGCACCCGGTGTACGGGAAAATCGTCAAACGGTCCACCAGGATCGCGGCCCATGACGCGGACAACGAATGTTTGCCCGGCGATGAAGTGACGATCCGGGAAGTGCGGCCGATTTCGCGTACGAAATCCTGGGCGCTGGTTTCGATCGACAAGCGGGCGACGCGAGTCTGAATCCTTGTATGTGGCTGGAGCTGAACGATGATTCAAGTGCAATCCTACCTGGACGTAGCCGACAACAGCGGCGCACGCCGGATCATGTGCATCAAGGTGCTTGGCGGCTCCCACCGGCGCTATGCCCATATCGGCGACATCATCAAGGTAACCGTGAAGGAAGCGATCCCGCGCGGACGCGTGAAGAAAGGCCAGGTGCTCGACGCCCTGGTGGTGCGCACCCGCAAGGGCGTACGTCGCGGCGACGGCTCGCTGATCCGCTTCGACGACAACGCCGCCATTCTGCTGAACAACCAGCAGGCGCCCATCGGCACCCGGGTGTTCGGTCCGGTAACGCGGGAACTGCGCGACGAGCGATTCATGCGAATCATCTCGCTCGCCCCGGAGGTGCTGTAATCGGCCCGTAAATCGTCGGGGCCGTTCGGAACTGGAAGCTATGCGCAAACTGAGAAGAGATGACGAAGTGATCGTGATTGCCGGCCGGGACAAGGGCACCCGCGGCACGATCACCCGCATGGTGGGCGATGACAAGGTCATCGTCGCGGGGGTCAACATGATCAAGCGGCACACCCGGCCGAACCCCAACCTGGGCCAGCCGGGCGGAATCGTGGAGAAAGAGGCTCCGTTGCATATATCCAACGTCGCGATCTTCAATCCGGATACGGGAGCCGCCGACCGGGTCGGCATCCGGGTCGATGACGAGGGCGGCAAGACCCGCTTTTTCAAATCGAGCGGCGAAGACATAGACTGATTCGATGGCGAATTTCAAAGAGTTTTACAAGCAGGAAGTGACGCCGGAACTGGTGAAACAGTTCGGCTACGACAATCCCATGCGCGTGCCGAAAGTGACCAAGGTCGTGCTCAACATGGGACTCGGCGGCGCCGTGGCGGACAAGAAACTGCTCGAATATGCGAGCGCCGACATGCGGGCGATCAGCGGCCAGAAGCCGGTCATCACCAAGGCGCGCAAGAGCATCGCCGGATTCAAGATCCGCGAAGGCTGGCCCATCGGCTGCAAGGTGACCTTGCGGGGTGAGCGCATGTACGAGTTCCTCGAACGGCTGGTGAGCATCGCCATTCCGCGCATCCGGGACTTTCGCGGCCTGAATCCGAAATCGTTCGACGGCAACGGCAATTTCGCCATGGGCGTCAGCGAACAGATCATCTTTCCGGAGATCGACTACGACAAGATCGACAAGATCCGGGGGCTCGACATCATCATCACGACGAGCGCCGGAACCGATGAAGAAGGGCGGGCCCTGCTCGCCGCCATGCGCTTCCCCTTCCGGGGCATGAGCGCGGCGGCCTGACCGGACTCGCGAATTGAGACGGGCCCGAAGCAGGGGCCCGCGGAGACCAGACAATGGCAAAAACTTCGATGATCGCCAGAGAAGCGAAGCGCATCAGGACGGTAAAGCAATACGCCGCCCGCCGCGCCGCGCTCAAGGCGGTACTGGCCGACTCCAATGCCGGCAGCGAAGAGAAATGGGAAGCGCAGCTCAAGTTGCAGAAGCTGCCGCGCAATTCTTCGCCGGTGCGCCTCGTACGGCGCTGCCGGCTGACCGGCCGGCCCCGCGGCGTATTCCGCAAGTTCGGCCTGTGCCGCAACAAGTTGCGTGAAGTCGCGATGCGTGGCGATGTGCCCGGACTGGTAAAGGCGAGTTGGTAGGACCGAAACGATATGACTATGACCGACCCCATCGCCGATTATCTGACTCGCATCCGCAACGCGCAGATGGTGAATCAGGAAACCATTCGTTGCCCGTCTTCAAAGATCAAGGTTGCCATCTCGAAGTTGTTGCTTGAAGAAGGCTATATCACGGGCTACGAAGTGCACGACGCCGCTGGCAAGCCGGAATTGGAAGTGGCGCTGAAATACGTAAACGGCCAACCCGCGATCGAGGAGATCAGGCGGGTCAGCCGGCCGGGCCTGCGCGCCTATCGGGGCAAGGACGATCTGCCGAGCAATCGCGCCGGTCTCGGCACGGTGATCATGTCGACCAATTTCGGCCTGATGACCGACAAGCAGGCGCGCGCGACCGGTATCGGCGGCGAAGTGATCTGCACGGTTTTCTGACAGGAGTAGAAGATGTCGAGAATGGCCAACAATCCGGTGCAGGTTCCCCAGGGAGTGGAAGCGACCTTGCGCGACGCGGAAGTATCGGTCAAGGGCGGCAAGGGCAACCTGCAACTCGCCTTGCCGGGCGAAGTGCGGGTCGAGCAGGGCGAAGACGGCCTGCGCGTGGTCGCGCGTGAAAATTCACGCCGGGCCAGCGCCATGGTGGGAACGATTCACGCCCTGCTGCGCAACATGGTGACCGGGGTTTCCGAAGGCTTCGAGAAGCGGCTGGAACTGCGTGGCGTCGGCTATCGCGCCAGAGCGCAGGGGTCCAAACTGAATTTGACGGTGGGTTTTTCGCATCCGATCGACTATGCCGTTCCTCAGGACATCACGGTGCAAACGCCGTCGCAGACGGAAATCGTCGTCAGCGGCGCGGACAAGCAGAAGGTGGGCCAGGTGGCTGCCGAGATTCGCAAGTTCAGGCCGCCGGAGCCCTACAAGGGCAAGGGCATACGTTATGCGGGCGAGCGCGTGTTCTCGAAAGAGGCCAAGAAGAAGTAAGGGCGTTAAGCGATGAGTGTGAAAAAAGACGCCCGTCTGCGCCGGGCGCGAAAAGCCAGGGCGCGGATTCGGGAAAAGGAAATGAACCGCCTGTGCGTATTTCGCTCGCCCAGGCATATGTACGCCCAGATCTTCGCGCCGGGTGGCGCCAGAGTGCTCGTCAGCGCCTCGACCGTCGAGAAAGAACAGCGCGGCGGCGCAACCGGGAATGTCGAGGCAGCGGGTAATGTGGGCAAGTTAATCGCCGAGCGCGCGCTGGCCGCCGGCATCGATACCGTGGCTTTCGACCGCTCCGGCTACGCCTACCACGGCCGCGTCAAGGCCTTGGCCGAGGCGGCGCGGGAAGGCGGCCTGAAATTCTAGGAATACGACATGGCATTCAGAGAAGAGGCGGAAAAGAACGAAGAGGGTCTGCAGGAGAAGCTGATCCAGGTCAATCGTGTCGCCAAGGTAGTTAAAGGCGGCCGGATCTTCGGCTTCACCGCGTTAACCGCCGTCGGCGACGGCAACGGCCGGGTCGGTTTCGGCCGCGGCAAGGCCCGGGAAGTGCCCCTGGCGATCCAGAAGGCCATGGAAGCGGCGCGCCGCAACATGATTGACGTGAATCTGGACGGAAACACGCTGCAATATCCGATCAAGGCCCGGCACGGGGCTTCGAAGGTGTACATGCAGCCGGCCTCGGAAGGCACCGGCGTTATCGCCGGCGGCGCCATGCGCGCGATTCTGGAACTTGCCGGCGTGCAGAACGTGCTCGCCAAGTGCTACGGCTCCACCAATCCGGTGAACGTGGTGCGGGCGACGTTCAAGGGCCTGAAGGAAATGCGTTCACCGGAGGAGGTCGCGTTGCGGCGCGGCAAGACTCCCGAAGAGATTCTGGGCTGAGATCATGGCGGCAAAGAAAGCGAAAGACACCGTCAAGATAACGCTGGTGCGCAGCCCCATCGGCATTCAGCCGAAACACAAGCTGTGCCTGAAAGGCCTCGGCTTGCGCCGCATGCACCATACGGTCGAACTGGAAGACACGCCGGCCGTGCGCGGCATGATCAACAAGATCAGTTACTTGCTCGCAGTGGATGCCCAGTAGGCTGGCGAGGCGGAAAGCGAGTTACGGAGTGCGCAAATGCGACTGAATGAATTGAAACCGGCCCCCGGCAGCGGCAAGACGAGAAAGCGCGTCGGGCGCGGCACGGGCAGCGGTTACGGCAAGACCTGCGGCAAGGGCCACAAGGGTCAGAAGTCCCGTTCCGGCGGCGGTGTGCGGCCCGGATTCGAAGGCGGGCAGATGCCCTTGCAGATGCGCCTGCCGAAATTCGGCTTTACCTCGCGGATCGGCCGCGTTACCGCGGAGGTGCGCACCGGCGAACTGAACGGGATCGACGCCGAAGTCATCGATCTGGCCGTCTTGCGCAAGGCCGGCATCGTGCGGGCCAATGTCAAGCGCGCCCGGATCATGCTGTCCGGCGAAGTCGCGAAGCCGCTTACCGTGCGGGGATTGCGGGTGAGCAAGGGCGCGAAAGCGGCGATCGAGGCCGCCGGCGGCAAGGTCGTCGGCGACTGGGATGCCGTTTCCGAGACTTCAGGGCCGGCGACCGTCATTCCGCGCGAAGTCGCGGAATCTGAAGCCGAGATCGCGAAAGACAAGAAAGACGAACAGGATTCGGGAGATTCCGCGACTTCGCCTCGCTCCGCGCGGAATGACCGCGGGGAAGGAACGAAGGAAGGCGAGGCTGGGTAATTACTCATGGCGAAGAAACCGGGTATCAGTCCAGAGAACATCGGCGCCGGCCTCGGCGAGCTGAAGGCGCGCCTGCTGTTCCTGCTGTTCGCGATTTTCGTCTATCGCGTCGGCACCCATATTCCCGTGCCCGGAATCGACCCGATCCAGTTGCAGGCGTTTTTCTCCCAGAATGAAGGCACTTTCGCCGACCTGTTCAACATGTTCTCGGGCGGCGCCCTTGAGCGCATGAGTATCGTCGCGCTCGGCATCATGCCGTACATATCCGCCTCGATCATCATGCAATTGCTGACCGCGGTCAGTCCCCAACTCGACCAGTTGAAGAAGGAAGGCGAGTCGGGACGCCGCAAGATCACGCAATACACCCGCTGGGGCGCATTGGGCCTTGCCGCCGTGCAAGGCACCGGCATGACCATGGGCCTGCTCACGCCGCTGGCCTACAATCCGGGTCTGGCGTTCACGCTCACCGCGATCGTTTCGCTGGTGACCGGCGCCATGTTCCTCATGTGGCTGGGTGAACAGATCACCGAGAAAGGCGTCGGCAACGGCATTTCCATGCTGATTTTCGCGGGCATCGTCGCGGGCTTTCCGGCGGCGGTAGGCACCTCGCTGACCCAGGCCTATGAGGGCCAGATCAACGGCGTTTTGCTGCTCGTGGTCGGCCTGATCGCCGTCGGCGTGGTCGGCTGCATCGTTTACGTCGAACGGGCCCAGCGCCGCATCACCGTGAACTACGCCAAGCGCCAGCAGGGCCGCAAGATGTACCAGGCCCAGGCCAGCCATCTGCCGCTGAAGATCAACATGGCGGGCGTGATTCCGGCGATTTTCGCCAGCAGCATCCTGCTGTTCCCGGCCTCGCTCGGGCAATGGTTCGGCCAGTCCGAAGGCGCCGAGTGGCTGCAGGACTTGGCCCTGCTGATCGGTCCCGGCCAGCCGCTTTACATCATCATTTTCAGCGCGATGATCATTTTCTTCTGTTTCTTCTATACCGCGCTGGTGTTCAATCCGCGGGACGTAGCCGACAACCTGCGCCGCTCCGGCGCGTTCATACCGGGCATCAGGCCCGGCGAACAGACCGCGAAATATATCGACGGCGTGATTACCCGCCTGACCATGTTCGGCGCGATCTATATCACGCTGGTTTGTCTGCTGCCGAATTTCATGCAGATGCTGGCCAATGTGCCGTTCAATCTCGGCGGCACGGCGCTGCTGATTGCAGTCGTCGTGACCATGGATTTCTGGTCTCAGGTGCAGTCTCACCTGATGTCCCATCAATACGATTCGCTGATGAAGAAATCCAGGCTCGGCGCTTATGGCCGGTCGGGAATCTAGCGGGAGATCGAGATCATGAAAGTGCGAGCATCCGTTAAAAAGATTTGCCGGAACTGCAAGATCATCAAGCGCAACGGCGTGATCCGCGTGATCTGCAGCGCCGAACCCCGCCACAAGCAGCGGCAGGGGTGAGGGCCGGTCGGCGCAGCCGACAAAGAGCGAAGCTCTTTGAGGGCCGAACGACTTGCCATGGACGGCATGTGCGAACTAAATGAGGGCACATTTGGAGTGAATTTATGGCACGTATTGCCGGAGTCAACATACCGGACAACAAACATATCGTGATTTCCCTGCGATATGTCTATGGCATTGGGCCGACCCTGGCCGGCGCGGTCTGCAAGGCCGCCGGCATCGAACCTTCGACCCCCACCAGCGAACTGAGTCCGGAACAACTCGATTCGATCAGGGCCGAGGTCGTCAAGGTCCCGACCGAGGGTGACCTGCGACGGGAAACCTCCATGAACATCAAGCGGTTGATGGACCTCGGCTGCAATCGCGGTATCCGGCATCGCCGTTCGCTGCCGGTGCGTGGACAACGCACCAAGACCAATGCCCGCACCCGCAAGGGTCCGCGCAAGCCGATCAGGAAGTAAATCATGGCAACACCAGGAGCCAAGACAGGACGCAAGAAAGCACGCAGCGAAGTCTCCGACGGCGTTGTCCACATTCACGCGTCTTTCAACAACACGATCATTACCGTGACCGACCGCCAGGGCAACGCCCTGACCTGGGCGACCGCGGGCGGTTCGGGCTTTCGCGGCTCGCGCAAGAGCACGCCTTTCGCGGCCCAGGTTGCCGCGGAGAAAGCCGGCCGCACCGCCATTGAGCTGTATCGCATGCAGAACGTGGATGTGAAGGTCAACGGACCGGGGCCGGGCCGCGAATCCGCGGTGCGCGCGCTGAATGCCTGCGGTCTGCGCGTGAACAATATTACCGACGTGACTCCCATTCCTCACAACGGTTGCCGCCCGCCGAAGAAGCGGCGCGTGTAGCGCGTAGCGGGAACTTTGTGAAGAGCAACAGGAGAGACTGAACATGGCCAGATATCTGGGCCCCAAATGCAAGTTGTCCCGCCGGGAAGGCACCGACCTGTTTCTGAAAAGCGGCGTTCGTCCCATCGACAGCAAATGCAAGACCGACACGATTCCCGGTCAGCATGGCCAGCGCCGGGGCCGGCTGTCGGACTATGGCGTGCAATTGCGCGAGAAGCAGAAAGTGCGCCGCGCCTACGGCGTTCTCGAAAAGCAGTTCCGCGGCTATTACAAGGAAGCGGCCCGGCGCAAGGGCGCGACCGGCGAAAATCTGCTGCAACTGCTCGAATGCCGGCTAGATAACGTGGTTTACCGCATGGGCTTCGGCTCGACCCGCGCCGAAGCGCGGCAACTTGTGTCCCACAAGTCGATAAGCGTGAACGGCGAACTGGTGAATATCCCTTCCTACCAGGTCAACGAAGGCGATGTCGTCGCCGTGCGGGAACGGGCGAAACAGCAATTGCGAGTTAAATCCGCAATGGAACTGGCCGCTCAAAGGACAGAAGTGGATTGGGTTTCGGTTGACTCCGGAAAGATGGAAGGTCAGTTCACCCGCGTGCCTGACCGCGCCGACCTGCCGCCGGACATCAACGAGAACCTGATCGTGGAGTTGTACTCCAAGTAGCAATAGGAAGATTTCATGCAGATATCCTTAGCAGATTTCCTCACCCCGAGAGTGGTGCAGGTAGACGAATTCGACAAGTACCACTCACGCGTGGTGCTGGAGCCGCTGGAGCGGGGTTTCGGGCATACCCTCGGTAACGCCCTGCGCCGAATCCTGCTTTCGTCCATGCCGGGCAGCGCGATCGAAGAAGTCGAGATCGACGGAGTAGTGCACGAATACAGCACGATCGAAGGCGTGCGTGAGGACGTGGTGGAAA
>JANQSV010000179.1 GCA_028279115.1 Pseudomonadales bacterium | reverse complement strand
CACCGCGCCTCCCGCGCTTTCGATGTTGATCGAGCCGCCGGAAGTTCTCGCCCCCACAGCGGCGGCGGTTTCGCCTATGCGTATGCGGCCGCCGGAGGTCTTGGCCGAAACTTCGCCGCCGGCCTGATTCAAGCGAATCGAGCCGCCCGAAGTTTCCGCGATAACCGGACCGCTGGAGTTCTCCAGGCGAATCGTTCCACCGGAAGTCCGCATGTTGCTGGGACCGTCGATCGCGCCCGCTTCGATGTCTCCGCCCGATGTGCGGGCGTTGAATTCGCCTTGCAGGCGGTCCAGCTCGATATCGCCGCCGGAAGTCCGCAGGTCGAGATTCTGCCGGTAAGGCACGTTCATGGTGACGGTCGCGGA
Source organism: Pseudomonadales bacterium (assembly GCA_028279115.1). Classification (GTDB taxonomy): domain Bacteria; phylum Pseudomonadota; class Gammaproteobacteria; order Pseudomonadales; family Pseudohongiellaceae; genus UBA9145. Next base: position 2,355 of record JANQSV010000179.1, on the reverse strand, counting down.
ACGCCGGTTGGAAAACCCGCCGAACAGGAAGCCCACAGGCCTGTCGTATTCGCCGTTGACGGTTACCACGCCGTTTTCCTGGCCGAAGTCGAATTCATACCTTTCGGTATTGCTGATGCTGATGCCGACTTCGGAACGGTCCCAGGCGGTGACGTTCAGATCCGCGCGCTCGACATCGACGACCACCCGGTCGCCTTCGGCCACGGTGAAACTGCGTTCGATGTCCTGGCCGTGGGCGGCCCAGGAGTATCCCGCCAGCGCCACGGTGACGAGGCAGGCGACTACGGTCTTGAAAGTGGACTGATACATGTGACGCTCCTTCAGGCGTTGGATGTTCATGACTGCTTCCGAGCAATCCCCGTGCCAATACTCTCTATCTGTTACAACGCTTGTGCGTACAAGTAGTTACAGCCGGTGCGGCAAATTTGGATCGATCAGGAGTGGGATTTTTCACCGCAAATCGGTGAAATCGCCCGCCATGCGCCTGTGCGGAAATGCTGAATGGCTCTCTGTCTGGCATTTACTCGCCAGTCGCAATACCATTCAACCGGCTTCCATACACGGAACAGGGGAGGGATGCAGTTGGACAATCAGTTCTTCGAAAAGCCCATTATCAACTCGCCCTACGAGCTTCCCGCGCGGCACTGGGAGTTGGACGAGGCCGGCCAACCCACACAAAAACAGGTGGATAGTTGGCGCAATCTCCCCAATCCAAACCAATGGCAAGTAACCGCCGAAACCGCTCGGCTGCTCCAACACTGGCGGCGCCATCAGTTTAGCGGCATACGCCCGTTCTTTTGCCAGGTCGAAGCAGTCGAGACAGCTATCTGGCTTACCGAAGTAGCGCCAAACGCGGGGAGCAAGGGCAAGGAAATCCTCGAACATCTCGCCAATGCCAACAAGGAGGCGAATCCGCAGTTGATGCGCCTTGCTCTGAAGCTGGCAACCGGCGCCGGCAAGACTACGGTCATGGCCATGCTGATTGCTTGGCAGACGATCAATGCGGTCAGGCATCCACAAAGCAAGCGCTTTTCAAGAGGATTCCTGGTCGTGACTCCGGGCATCACGATTCGCGACCGCCTCCGGGTTTTGCAGCCCAACGATCCGGATAGCTATTACCGGAGCCGGGAACTCGTTCCGCAGGACATGATGCCCGAGGTCGAGCGGGCGAAGATCGTCATTACGAATTTCCACACATTCAAGTTGCGGGAGACGCTCGAACTATCCAAGGGTGGCCGGTCGTTGCTCCAAGGACGGGGCGAAAAACTGAAAACCGTCGAGACCGAAGGCCAGATGCTGCAAAGGGTCATGCCCGAACTCATGGGCTTGAAGAACGTTCTCGCGATCAACGACGAGGCGCATCATTGTTACCGCGAGAAGCCCGGCGAGGCGCTGGAAGGCGACTTGAAGGGCGACGACAGGAAAGAGGCCGAAAAAAACAAGGAAGCGGCCCGACTCTGGATTTCCGGGTTGGAAGCGGTCAATCGAAAACTGAAGCTGTCGCGTGTTTTCGATCTCTCGGCAACTCCGTTTTTTCTGAGCGGTTCCGGCTATGCTGAGGGCACGCTGTTTCCCTGGGCCATGAGTGACTTCTCGCTTATGGATGCCATTGAATGCGGAATCGTGAAACTTCCGAGAGTTCCAGTTTCCGACAATATCCCGGGCGGAGACATGCCGATTTACCGCAACCTGTGGCAGCACATACGCACAGACATGCCAAAGAAAGGCAGCGGCAAGTCGAAAGTACTGGATCCGCTTAAACTGCCGCTAAAGTTGCAATCAGCACTACGTGCGCTGTACGACCACTACGAGCAGACGTTTTACTTGTGGCAAAAGGAAAAAATAAAGGTCCCACCCTGCTTCATTATTGTTTGCAACAACATAGTCACATCAAAGCTCGTCTATGACTACATTTCTGGATTCAATCGTAACCACGACGACGGTTCGGCCACGTTGGAAAACGGTCGATTGCCCTTGTTCCGGAATTTCGACGAACATGGCAACAAAATCCCTCGGCCGCATACTTTGCTGATTAATAGCAAAGAACTCGAATCCGGCGACGCACTGGACAAAAATTTTCGCAGAATGGCCGCCGACGAAATCGAACGCTTCCGCCGTGAGAAGATCGAACGAACGGGCGACCTAGAGCAGGCGGAGAGGCTGAGCGATCAGGAGCTACTCCGAGAGGTAATGAACACAATTGGAAAACTTGATCGCCTTGGTGGCTCGTGAGGTGGTCTCACTTTTTTGGACAGTTCCCTAAGGTGTGCTCCAATGCCGAGAGGAGGCACGGGCATGGCCAGGAAGAGACGCCGTTTCACGGCGGAGTTCAAGAAGCGCGTGGCGCTGGAGGCG
>JANQSV010000173.1 GCA_028279115.1 Pseudomonadales bacterium | reverse complement strand
GTCGAGGCTGAAACGTACAGGGATGTATTCACAGCGTCCGCTGAACCCCGCGCCACTCGACGGCGACGGATCGAAGGCGCTCACTCCAGAATCAACTCATGGAGCTGCCGCATCAAAATGAGGATTGCCGCCGGTCACTCGACCAGCTTTATCCATTCGCCGGGTTCCGGGCTGCCGATGGGGTAATAGCCATTGAGCAGGCGCAAGGTCTCTTCCGGATATTCGCTGATCTTGGAATCGCGCGCCGCAACAGTGAAATCGAAATTCTCGTCCGCCACGATATAGCGGATGCGCAATTCCTGGGCCAGAGCCATTTCGCCGCGTTCGATCGGCCGGAAACTTTTGATCGATTCGAGCAGCAAGGCATCGGCCTCTTCCGCGCCGGCGGCGGGCAACTCGCCCCGGAACAGATAGGCGCGCGGACCGAAATAAATCGCGGCGGCGCGTTCCTTGCCGCCGGTTTGCGGGTTCCGGACGATGCCGGTATGGCCGCGCAGGCGGAACTGTTCCAGGGCTTCGGACTGCTCGAGCGCGGCGCCGTGCATGCGGTTGATCAGGAAATCCTCCGGTACGATGTTGTTTTGCAGGCGCAGGGCTTCGACCTTGAGTTCGCCTTCGCCCGGCCCGGTGGCGGTCGCGGTCGTCGTGGTTTCGCTCACCAGCCAGTTGTCCGGGAAGACCATGGTATAGCCGAGCAGGGTCTGGTAGTAGCGATTGCGGGTTTCGTTCGTTTTCGCCAGCCGGCTTTCTCCGACGGTCAGGCCTTCGGTAACTTCGCGAAAGCGGTTGTTGTCGTCGCGGTAATTTGCCTGGGGATCGAAATTCCGCACCTGGGCGATGATCTGCTGCAAGCGCTGGTCGTTGCGCGGATGCGTGGCGAACAGGCCATGATAACCGCCGCTGCGGTTGGTTGTCAGGCGCGTGAAGTCCTGGTGGTTTTTCAGCACCGCCAGCGCATCGATCATGCCGATCGGGTCGTAGCCGGCGTCGCGCAGATACTCGGCGCCGAGTTCGTCGGCCTCGAGTTCATGTTCGCGGCCGAAACCGCTCAGGCCGGTCTGGGCCCAGATCGAGGCTACCTGGGAGATCTGAGAGCCGACGTAGCCGCTGCCGGTGACGACCGCGGTGGCCAGACCGCCGACCTGGGCCGCCGTCCTGGCGACCGTGGTGCGGGCGTGTTGCTGCACCGCGTGCCGGGCGGTGATATGCGCGACTTCATGCGCCAGCACTCCGGCCAGTTCCGCTTCGGAATTGAGGAAAGTGATCAGTCCGCGATTGACGTAGACATATCCGCCGGGCAGGGCGAAAGCGTTGATTTCCGGGCTGTCGATGATGAAAAACCGGTAGTCGAGGTCGGGCCGGTCGCCGACCCGGGCGACGCGGTTGCCGATTTCGGTCACGTATTCGTTGAGCGCCTCGTCTTCGTAGAAGACCGAGCTTTGCACGATCTTTTCGTGTTCTTCGGCTCCGATTTCCTTTTCCCGGTCGCCGGACATGAGCACCAGATTGGGCGAACCGGTCGCCGGATTGACCGCGCAGGCGTCGAGCAGCGGCACGGCTGCGAAACATAGCGCGAACGGCGGCCAGCATCGAGCCGCGATATCCCGGATGTAGCCAAGTAGGCTGTTCATGTTGTCTACCTCCGTCCAGCCTGTGTCGGTGGGCGGGGCATGCCTCGCCCCCATCCCGCATCCAACGTTCAACTTCCCAGAACAAAGCTTTTCAACTGGTCGCCGAGCCGCTGGCAGGCGTTGGCCTCGACTCGCGCGATCAGCGGAATCGGGATCACAATCGCGGGCATGAATGATTGTCCGGTGGCGTCCGTGCTGATCCTGCCTACGCCATGAAAGTTGTTGACATCCCAGACTTCAGATTCGAAACTCGCATCGTCTTCCCAAGAGCCATATCCGAAACAGCCGGCGCCGCCCGGAGCGACAGTGCAAGAGATTGATCCCACCCGGTTCAGCCTCTCGGTAAATCCATCTACCCAGATGATGTAGCGAATGCCGAAATCCCGCATCGTCAATGCGACTTGTTCTTCGACCATCAGCCTTGCAAGGTGTTCAGGCCGCATCGGCGCCGTGCGCGGTTCGAACCACGGAAACATGGCATCGAGGAATTCCTGTTCCGGAACGACGCTGAGGCCGTTCTCGCCCTGGGCGATGCGGTCGCCCACACATTCGATGAAATCGCCGCTCGTTTCGCGGGCGCTGGCTTGGCGCCGGCCGAGAATCACCACGGTTTCGTGGCTTGCTATGCCGGTTTCCCCCTGGCGGAACTCGTCGACCGTGGTGCTGGTGCATCCGGCGCACAGCATCAGGGCAAGAGGAATCAGTTTGTCTGTAACGCCGTCAAGATATTTCATCGGATTTTCCCGTCGGCCTCATTGGTTTGCCAGCCAGGCGCTGATTTCGGGCACTCGCGAGAAACTGAGCGCGAAAGTGGAAGCGAGGTCCCGCAGCGCCACGACCGCGGCATCGTTGATGGCGGATTCGGTGGTGAGGAAAGTTTCCGTCGGCGTCTTGCCATAGGACGTCAACTCCCAGTCGGCCAGGTAATCGCCTTCCGCCGTCAGCAGGCGCATGTTGTACTTGATCCAGACTTCGTA
>JANQSV010000147.1 GCA_028279115.1 Pseudomonadales bacterium | reverse complement strand
ACCCACTCGGATTCGCCATCCGGGCGGCACAGGGCGCGGACCAGGGCGGCATAATCCTGTTCGGGGCGCGGTGGTTCTTGTACGCCGTCGGGCGTGCGCGCTGATTGGCTGGGATCGGTGAAAGAGGCTTCCATGATGACTCCAGGTTTTCGATTATTCTTCAAGCGTAGACGAAGTGACGCGGGTATGCGTAATTTCGCGGGAAAATAGTGGTGCTTACTGGGAAGCGATCCGAATTGATATTGTTGTAGCCTGAGTGTGTGCCTGGCGGAAAGGGGAGGGCGGTATGCTTGAGAGGACGGGCGGTTGCCTTTGCGGGGGTGTGCGTAACCGGGTCGTGGGGCCTCTGCGGCCGATCATTTATTGCCATTGCGGGCAGTGTCGGCGGACCAGTGGGCACTTTGTTGCGGCGACCACGGCGGCTGCGGATGCGTTGGAGGTCGTTGCCGACGAGAGCCTTGCCTGGTTCGCTTCCTCCGAACACGCGTCGCGCGGGTTCTGCCGGCGTTGCGGTTCGAGCCTGTTCTGGCGCCCCGATGACGGGGGCCACGTCAGCATCATGGCCGGGACGCTGGACAATTCCGACGGGCTGGAGCCGGTGGAGCACATCTACGTCGGCGCCAAGGGGGAGTATTACGAGTTGACCGATGACCTGCCGAAGAGGCAGGGACGCACGTGAATTCGGGAGAAATTTGCCGGGCGAGCACTTACAATGTTTGGCCCGCGTCCCGCTCCGACCCGCCCGGGTGGTGAAACTGGTAGACACAAGGGACTTAAAATCCCTCGATCATTGCGATCGTGCCGGTTCGATTCCGGCCCCGGGCACCAGATCCCTCTGTCAAACCCAGGGGTTGACCAGTTCGACCCCCATTGGTTCGAAGTCCCCAACATTGCGCGTAGCCAGCGTCAATCCGTGCGCAAGCGCCGTGGCGCCAATCATGGCGTCGCGAATGGGACGCGGGTCGGGCACATGGAGGCTTGCGCACATTCTGGCCACTTGCAAATCGACCGGCAGAATCCGGTTTTGGAATGCCGGCAAGACCTGTTCGTCCAGCCAGGCGCGAAACATCTTGCCCTGCGCGGGATCCTGCCGCTCGATGCGCAATACACCGACCTCAATTTCCTCAATCGTTACCACGGAAAGAAAAAGTTCCACGATATCCAAAGAGCGCGACCAGAGCGAAACCGAACGATCGCCTTTGCCTGCGCCGATCTTGCGCAACTCGGACACTACATTGGTATCGAGCAGATACATCAAGCCAGATTGGCCTTATGCGGATACTCGCGGCGGTCGGGAATCGGCAGTTCGATATTCTCCGACCCTGGAAGGGCGAGCAGTTCGGCTATGTTGCGCCGGTCTCCCGTCAGACGTCGATAGTCCTCCACATTCAGCAAGACATGCGCCGGCTTTCCTCGGTCGGTGATCACTACCGGCCCCTTCTCGGCCGCTTTTTTCGCGCGGCTGGTATCCCTGTTGAATTCCCGGCTTGTCAAAGTGGTGATGCTCATTTTCATGGTGGGATTGAATTTAGTAGAAACGTTACTACATCAACATGCGCCAATGCAAGGGAATTGCCTCGCGTTTTTTGATAGCATAATTTGATTGCAGTTGCGTAGCGTAGCGCGTCGGAGTCGCCATCAAACAGGAGGCATGTTTATGAGCACAAGCATCACCGTTCGGGACATCGATCCCGCAGACAAGTCCTGGCTCAGGCGGGAAGCGCGCCAGTCAGGCGTCTCAATGGAAGAACTGGTCCGCCGCCTGATCCACGAGAAGCGCACAAAAACCGACCGTCGCCCCAAACCGTCTGAAGCCTTCGCGCGCCACTTTGGGGAGAATCACGGCGTTGAGCTTCCGCCTATGGTTCGTCGAAGCTATAAACCGTTGTCATTTTCCCAGGAAGCGAGGAATGAATGACCGAGTTGAGTGGCTGATAGACACAAACGTCATTTCGGAGATGATGCGGCTGCGGCCCGAGCCGCGCGTTGCCGCCTTTCTGGATTCCATTGCTGAAGACGGTCTCGGCCTTGCGTCCGTCACCGTCTGGGAGATTCTCGATGGCATCGGCCGTCTTGATCCCGGTGCGCGCCGGCGAGAATTGGCCGGGAGGTTTCAGGATCTTGTCGACGAGTTGTTCGAGGACCGAATCGTAGACTGGACCTTGGCCGACGCTCAGGCATGTGCGGCCATCATGGAAAACAAGCGTCGGCAAGGAGAGTCACTCGACGATCATGTACCTGATGCGTTTCTCGCCGCGGCCGCAGCCACCCGCGGTCTCGCAATTGTGACGCGCAACGCAGGAGAGTTCCGCAATACGGGGGTCGAGACCGTGGATCCATGGACAACCGTGCCGCACTGAGAGCGGCTTATTTTTCCCGTGAGGCGACCTCGCGCTTCAGTAGTGTTCGTTTGCGTTCTACGCCCCAGCGGTATCCGGAGAGGGAGCCGTCGTTACGAACCACCCGATGGCAAGGAACCGCGACCGCGAGGGGGTTGGCGGCGCAGGCTCCGGCGACTGCCCGCGCGGCGCTTGTCGCACCGATGCGGTTTGCGATCTGGCCGTAGCTTTCGGTCTCTCCAGCTGGAATTTTTCTGATTGCGTTCCAGACTTTCTGCTGGAACGCGGTGCCGCGGATGTCGAGCGGCAGATCGGCAGCTTTTTCTGGAGTTTCGACCAGGCCGATGGCTCTGGAGGCGACGGCCTCGAATTCAGCATCTCCGGCTACGAGACTTGCGTTCGGGAAGCGGTTTTCAAGATCGTGGACGAGGGATTCGGGGTGATCCCCAAGCAGGATCGCGCAAACTCCTTTTTCCGTTGCGGCAATCAATATTGTGCCGAGAGAACAGTCTGAGACGGCGAAGCTCATTTGTTCTCCTTTGCCGCCGCCCTGGAAATTCGCCGGTGACATTCCAAGCGTTTCGGGCGCCTTTGCGTAGAAGCGGCTAGGAGAACTGAATCCGGCGCCGTAGATCGCCTCGGTGATCGTGCCGGAATCGCGCAGGGACTCGCGCAGTCGGCCCGCCCGGTGCTCTGATGCATAGGCTTTCGGTGTGCAGCCGGTAACGCTCTTGAAGACGCGATGGAAGTGGTAGGGGCTCATGTCCGCGTTGCGGGCGAGTTCTTCCAGGCTGGGCGGCTTTTCCGAGGTTTCGATCAGGCGGCAGGCCGCTTCCACCAGTTGCGAGCGCTTTGCGGCCAGCGACTGCTCGTCCGGCTTGCAGCGCCGACAGGGTCGGAATCCGGCTTGTTCGGCATCCGCGCAACTAGCGTGGAAGCGCACATTCTCCCGCAGCGGCAGCCGGGCCGGGCAGCCCGGGCGGCAATATACGCCTGTCGTCAGCACGGCGTAGAAGAACTCGCCGACTACGCTCGGATCACGCTCGACAACCGCCGCCCAGCATTCCTCTTCGCCGGGAAGTGGAGGGTTTTCAATAATCGGACTGGTTTGCATATCGCTCATCATCGCCAGGACTCTCTGACACCGGTTTCGTAAAAGATACTAGGCCAGATGGCAAAACCCGTCATTTCGATTCTTGCGCTCAAATTCCAATCAGTCGATCCGGCCGATGGCGTCGAGCATGGCTTCGCGGTGTTGGTCGAGGAGTTGGTCGGCGAGGGCTTCGGGGTTCCAGTCGGCGATTGTCATGCGGATGTGGCCTTTGGAGTCGAAATGGAAGATCTGGTCGCGGGTGGCGCTGGCGAGGGTGTCTTCGAGGAAGCTCGCGCCGGTGATCGTCCATTGCACTTGCAGCGAGTTTTCGTCTTCGGCGAGGATCTGGTATTCGCAGGAGTCGATGCGCGGGAACAGATTGCGCAAGTTGCGGAAGCGCAGGTCGAGTTCCTGACGTGAGACTGCGGGGCGGGAGCCCTTGGGGTCTTCGAGGTGGGGCGGGTCGCTGAAGAGGGCGATCCATGCTTCGCGGTCGCCTTCTCGCAGAGTCTTGAAGTAACGGTCTATGGTGCGCAGCATGCGCGAGCGGGTGCTCGGTTTCGTTGGCGGTTCGCGATCGTATTTTTTGGCCAGACCGTGTTCTTCCTCAAGTTCGCGAATGACCGCGCCGGATTGACGGGCGTTTTTCAAGCTCGTCCACAAGGTCAATTTATCGAAGGCCTTGACGAGTTCGGGCAGCAGCGGCGACGCGCCGGGACTTTGCAAGCTCAGGGTGTCCGGATCGATGTTGCCGACCTCGGCGCTGCCCTGGATGTTCTGCATCAGCAGGAAGTGATTGGACAGGCTTTCCTGCATCGTTCGCGCAAGCCGCTTGAACGCTTGCAGCAGGCGATGTTCGACGACGTGTTCCTTGTGGTTCACCATGACCAGGAAGGGGTCGAGTCCGTAGTTCTTCAATTGCTGGATGAACAGCCAGAAATGATCCTTGATGATCGATTTGCCGGCCTGCCAGCGCGGGGACTGGGAGATGTTGATGTCTCTTTGGGCGAGACGCAGAGGGGCGTACTCGGTCTGACTCATTTCTCCCAGCAGATCGAGCACGGCGTCGAGTGACCGCGCGAAACGCGCTGTCATCAGCACGCGGCTTTCGGCGCCGAGGTAATCGACCTGGTACAGCGCCTGCTCGGTGTCGCGCAGTTCGACGTGCATCGCCTCCAGCAGACCTTCGCAGACTTGGTGCACGCGAACGAAGAGAGCGTCTTCGGGATAGTCGTTACGGCGGTCGGGTGTGTACAGATCGTGTACTTGCGCCGGTTTGATCCATTTGTCGTAATCGAACCCCGCCTTGCCGGCCAGGCCGAGATCGAAGCCGAGGGCTTCGACCAGCGCCCGGTAACGCAGGTTCAGTTCCGCGCACAAGCGCTTGCCCTGGTTCATGCGGGCGAGTTTCTCCATGACGTCGCGCCAGACGGATTCGTCGGAAGCCGGGCCGAGTAATCCTTTGGGCGCCGAGATCTTTTTTGTTCTGTTCCGGTATGGGGCGCCCATTGACCGCGATGGGTGTCCCATACCCTCCCGCGAGGCGAATTCGGTCAGCAGACGCAGCTGCAGGTTGAGGCAGACCGCGACGGCTTCGCATTTCTGGCTGCTGTTGAGATACAGGCGTCTGGCGGCCTTATCAAGGCTTTCCTGGAGGATTTTCAGCGTGATTTCGAAACTGACCAGCAAGGGGCCGAGCCGTGACGAGAGTGGCCGGACGGGGATCGCCGGCCAGGCCTGCTCGACTTGTTTCGTGCGGATGTATAGCTGATAGTCTGAAGCGCTGTCTCCGGAACCTGGTGTTGATTTTCCCCGGGAGTACTGCTGTGTCATTGGCGTTCCCTGCCGGCGCCGGTCAATCGGTGGACTGTAATATCCGGCGCCGGGTCCACTTTCCGGCTACAGGAAATTGTTCGGCCAGATGATCGAACGCCACATGTGGGCCACGGGGCTGCCGTCAAAGCCGAGTCCTTCCTTCGGTTGCTTGAAGTTGCGGCCGATGATATCGGTGAAATCGTCGACATCGGCCGTCACGCCTTCCTCGAACGAATACAGATCGTTGATCGTAATCAGGCGGGACGACATGTACCATTTGTGGTTCCTGGCTTCTTCGTAGGCCTTGACGATATAGGGCTCGGGCTTGTAATCCGCGCCGAAGAAACGGATATAGGCCTCGGGATATTCGTAGCCGACGCTTTCGTCGGGGAAGAAGCGCAGCGCCTGATGCTTCTCGATCGCCCAGGCGACTTCCTCGTCCACATAGGGCGCGATCATCTGTGCGCACCAATAGCCGTGGTCGGTGCGGATCAGGTTTTCGACGCTGATATCGTGCAGCAGGCAGGCAAGGATGACCTTTTCGTCAAGTCCGTTGATTTTCGCCAGCCTCGCGCTTTGCAGGATGTGGTTCGCCGGAGCGAAACGCAATTTGAAGAAATCGGCCAGGGTAGGCGCCTTGGGCATTTCCGGCAGACGCGGGTCTTCGTGCTGATACCAGGGTCTCGTGTCGCCTGGAATGGGTTTCGGCGTACCCTCGATTTCGCATGCCCAGGGCATGGCGATGCGCTTGTCGAGTTCCGCGCTCATTGCCTCTTCGAGCGCGTCGGCCTTGGCGGTCAATGAAGTCGCGCCGGCAATAGTGGCGAGCGAGGCCGCGCTCATATTGCTTAAAAACGAACGGCGGTCCATAAACCTTCTCCTGTCTTGTTTGGGGTGAATGACTAAAAAAGCATACATATCACAATGCGGCGCATTGCTCTACTGTTTTGTTCGTTGCTGTTCGTTGCAAGGATGCAATTTCCGGGATCGGGACACGCTGATGACGCAAAAAGGCAACACATGCGCCGCCCCTGCGGATGGACCGGCGTTTCAGGTGAAGATGCGGGGGTGAGGCATGCCTCGGCCGCATTAGACTCGGCTGGGGACTTGTGACAGTATTTGCTGACCGGGTTCTTCCCGGCTCGGCAAAAATTCCGGTTTTCCGAATCTGAATAAGCATCGAAATGGCTATTCCCACGAAGAATCTCGCAAGCTTCCGCATCCCGGTTCTGTTTATCGGCCTCGCCCTGTCCGCATCGGCAGCGGCTCAGGATTACGCTGCGGCGGTGGACGAGGCGCGGCTCGTTGGAGCCGACGCCGAACCCGGCGCCTGGATGTCCTATGGCAGAACCTATGACGAGCAGCGTTACAGCCCGCTCGATCTGATCAATCAGGACAACGTCGATCAACTCGGCCTGGCTTGGTATGCCGAGGTCGATACCAGCCGCGGCCAGGAGGCCACGCCCATCGTGGTCGACGGCGCGCTGTACGTCTCGACGGCATGGAGCATGGTCTACGCCTTCGACGTCGAAAGCGGCGAACAACTCTGGAAATACGACCCGCAGGTCGACCGCGAAAAAGGCCGCGACGCCTGTTGCGACGTGGTGAACCGCGGCGTCGCCGTGTGGGACGGCAAGGTGTTTGTCGGCGCCATCGACGGGCGCCTGGTGGCGATCGACTCGAGCGACGGCAGCCTGGAATGGGAAACGATGACCACGGATCCCGCCTTGCCGTATACGATTACCGGCGCGCCGCGGGTCATCAAGGGCCTGGTCATGATCGGCAACGGCGGCGCGGAATACGGCGTGCGCGGCTACGTGACCGCCTATGACGCCGACAGCGGCGAACAGGTTTGGCGCTTCTATACCGTGCCCGGCAATCCGGCCGACGGCTACGAAAGCGACGTGATGACCGCGGCCGCCAACACCTGGACCGGCGAATGGTGGAACCTCGGCGGCGGCGGCACCGTATGGGATTCCATGGCCTACGACGCCGAACTCGACCTGCTCTACATCGGCGTCGGCAACGGCTCGCCCTGGAACCAGACCTTGCGCAGTCCCGGCGGCGGCGACAATCTCTTTCTCACCGCCATCGTCGCGCTGGACCCGGACGACGGCAGCTATGCCTGGCACTACCAGACCGTGCCGGGAGAAACCTGGGATTACACCGCGACCCAGCACATCATGCTCGCGGACCTGGAAATCGCCGGCGAGCAGCGCCGCGTGGTGATGCAGGCGCCGAAAAACGGCTTTTTCTACGTGCTCGACGCGGCCACGGGCGAGTTCATTTCGGGTGAGCCGTACACCCCGGTCAACTGGGCGAGCCATATCGATCCGGATACCGGCCGCCCGGTCGAGAATCCCGAAGCGCGTTACGACCGCACCGGCGAGCCGGCCCTGGTTATGCCA
>JANQSV010000146.1 GCA_028279115.1 Pseudomonadales bacterium | reverse complement strand
TCAATCATTCGCACAAACATCATAATCGGCGCCGCGCCGCTTGTTGAGCAGGCGCAGGCGCAAGTCGCTTACCCAGTCGGGTTCGCCCCAGAAATGCAGCGGCTGCGCGAGTTCCGCGATCAGCCGCTCGGCCTCGTCGAACCGTTCCGCCTCGATCGCGTATCTCACGGCCTGTTCCATGATGAACGTATCGGCTGGCAGCAACTCGAATGCCCGGCGCTGATACTCGATGCCGTTGCTCCAGTCGTATTCTTCGAACAGGAAGATTTCCCCCATGGCGAGATTGGCTTCCGGATTGTCCGGGTGCATGGCGATCACCCGTTCGAAAGCCTGCAAGGCCGCGGCAAGCCGCTCTTCCGCCCGAGCCGGCGCCCATTCGTTGCCGCAATCTTCGAGTTCGGCCTCCCAATACTCGCCAAAGTCGAGCAGGATGTCGGGATTGTCCGGTTCCAGCACCACGGCGTGTTCGAAATAGCCGGCGATCTGCCCATCGCTTTCGCGCACCGACTCATCCTGATAGCGGAGCGAGTCGCCAAGCCCGGACCAGGCCCGGGCGATGGGGGAATCCCGCTCGGTCAAGCCGCGGAAGAATACCTCCGCCACTTCGAGTTGGCCGGAATTGAGCGCGAGTTCGCCGAGTTGGATTGCGACCCGATCCGGGTCGGCGGCAACCGGTTCGAAGTCGAATCCGGTTCGCAGGCCCGTCATTGGGATGGTCCAGTCGCTTGCGTTCGTATGGCGCAGATAATTCCGCAACTCATCTTCGAGATGCTCGGGCCGGATACTGAAAGACTGGTCGAACGCGAAACGCGGATTGCGGTCGTCCAGCAAATGATCGAGATAGGCCTGCAGATGCTCGCGATGGTCGCTGAATCCTTCCTCGTGACCATGACGCATATACGTCAGCAACGCCTCGGACTTGAGATTGGCGATCTGGATCAGCCGCGGCGACGCGAGCGCCGCGTCCTCGTACAACAGCCGCTCCATCGCCAGTTCTTCCGACAATTCCGCCATCCGTTCATTCGTTGCCCGGGGATAGCCGGGCAATCGCAGTTCTGCGCCGTCGACCTCCATCCGCGAGTAATAGCCGGCCAGTCCTTCCTCGTACCAGCGCGGCATGCGCAGATCGACGAAATTGCGCATCAGGAAATGCACGTAATGGTGGAGCCCCTGCCGCCAGGCCATGTCCTCGTCCAGCGACATCGCCATGAAATTGGCCCGCGACGTCGGTATGTGGAAACCGGCGTCCCGCTGCAAGCTGAAATGCCCGAAGTCCTCGAAATCGTCGAACAGATAGACCAGGTTCGGGACCGTCGCCGTCGGCAATCCATCGGGATGGCCAAGCAGGCGTCCCACGGCCTGACGCCAGATCTCGAGTTCAGCGCCAAGCTCGGCGGTGCGCCGGGAGGAAAATTGACTCAAGATGCGGAAGTTATCGGTTTCCAGCAGCCACCAGCGCTCTTGCGCAAGTTCCTGCTGCGCCGCGCCGCCGGCGCAATACAGGCAGGCCCCGGCAGCGGCAATCAGTATGTAAAGTCGATTACGGAAATTTCTCATGTCGCACCGTAGAGGCGCAGGCATATTCAACGATTTACTTTAGCACGAAGTTGAATGAGATTCTGCGACTTCGCTTCGCTACGCGCAGAATGACGTCTTTCCGGGTCTGCACCGCGTGAGTCGCCGTCTGGTGGGCTGAGTTCAGCGGGCGTGCGAGGCAGGATGCCGAGCCCGAAGCCTACAGGGGCGTAGGCAAGCGTTTAAGACGCGCAGCTTCATGCGCAGCCGGAGCGGCGCCAAGCTGTGCTTGGCGGCTGGACCGTATTCACGGCGTCCGCTGAACTCAGCCCACCAGACG
>JANQSV010000133.1 GCA_028279115.1 Pseudomonadales bacterium | reverse complement strand
AGCCTACAGGGACGTATTCACGGCGTCCGCTGCACACAGCCCGCCAGACGGCGACGGTTCGAAGCCACATAAAATTACCGCAACTTGTAATCATTTTTCGAGTCTATAACATGTTGGGATCAGCTCAGGGAAGCCCGTTCATGATTTCGCGAATCCACCCGCTGCCCGCGTTTCGGGATAACTATATCTGGACTGTCATCGACGGCGACGGTGGCGCCGCCTGTGTCGTCGATCCCGGCGACCCCGCCCCGGTCATCGAATTCCTCGACGCCAACAGCCTGCATCTCAGCGATATTCTGATCACCCATCACCATATGGATCACACCGGCGGTCTGAGCGAACTGATCGGGAAATACCGACCGCGGGTATTCGGTCCGCCCGGCATTCCGGGCATCGACAAGCCGCTTTCCGAGAATGATCGACTCGAAGTGTCCGGTGTGGATTTTCAGGTGTTCGAGGTTCCCGGTCATACCTTGGACCATATCGCTTATTTCCATGACGGCAGCCGTCATGATACGCCGATTCTGTTTTGCGGAGACACCTTGTTTGCCGCGGGCTGCGGCAGACTGTTCGAAGGCACTCCGGCGCAAATGCTGGATTCGCTACGCAAACTCACGGTCCTGCCGCCGGAAACCGCCGTGCATTGCACACACGAATACACCCTGGCCAACCTTTCCTTCGCCGCCGCCGCGGATCCGGCCAACTCCGAATTACAATCGCGCATAAGAAACGAGCAAACTAAAAGAGATATCGGCAAGCCGACTCTTCCTTCCACTATCGGGCTTGAACTGGCGACCAATCCGTTCCTGCGTTGCGGACTGCCGGACCTCGCCGCGAGCGCCGGGCGGCGGCTCGGGCGCCCTCCCACGGACGAAACTGAAGTATTCGCCACGATTCGTAAATGGAAAGACCAGTTCTGAATTTGTGTTCCGGCTTTCGCCCGCATTTCGGCTTTCCGGGATTCGTGCGCCTCCTTCTGCCGCTGGCCACCGTGCTTTCAGGTTGCGTGGCGGTAACGCCGGAGCAGGACGCGGCAAGCGGTTCGGCTATCGACTTGAGCGAACCGGCGCCGCTGACCGGCGCCGCCCCGTCTTTTCGCGAAGACGATGTTTTCGCTCCGCCGGGAGAAGGTCCGGAGGGTTCGCTGTTCGACCCGCTCCGGCAGCGCGTCCCGGAGCCGGAGCCACTGCCCCGATATGAAAACCTGTGGGGGCGGATATCCACAGGATTGCGGCTTCAGCAATATTACGAGCGGCCGGAAGTGCGGGAACAGATGCGGCTGTTCGAGCGCCGGCCCGATTATTTCGAGCAGGTCGGCGAACGCGCGCGGCCGTTTCTGCGCAATATCGTCGAGCAGATCGAGCAGCGCGGCATGCCCATGGAAATCGCCTTGATGCCATTCGTCGAAAGCGGTTTCGATCCTTACGCGAGGTCGCCTCGGGCGGCGGCCGGTCCCTGGCAATTCATGGCGAAAACCGGGCGCAGTCTCGGCTTGCGCGTCGATGAGTGGTTCGACGGCCGCAGGGATCCGATCCAGGCGACGACCGCGGCGCTGGATTACCTCGAAATCCAGCAGCAGCGGTTCGAAGGCGATTGGCTGCTTGCCTTCGCCGCCTTCAATTCCGGACCGGCAACCGTAAGCCGGGCGGTGCGCGCAAACCCGGCCGATCCAGCAAATGTCGAATTCTGGGATTTACCGTTGCCGGTCGAGACCCAGGTTCACATACCGCGCATCCTCGCGCTGGCGGCCCTGCTTTCCGGCAACGGCGAGACCGAATTACCCGTGCCGGATATTGCCGATGGGGATGCACTGGAGCGAGTCAGGATCGGCGGCAACGCCAATCTGGCGCTGACCGCCGAACTGGCCGGCCTCGAACCGCAAGTCATGCGCGATCTGAATCCCGGTTTCCGGCATTGGTGGACTCCGCCCGACGGCGACCCCGATTTCGTGAATCTGCCTGCCGGCAATGCCGACGCGTTACGGCTGGCGCTGCAGCAAAACCCCGCGGCCGTCGAGGCCGACCTGATCCGCTATCTGGTGCGGCCGGGAGACAGTATGTGGGCTATCGCCCGCCGCTATGGCGTTCCACTCGAAGATTTGCTGCGATGGAATTCTCTCGAGGCCGATCAATTGATTTTTCCGGGGCAGATGTTGAATATCGTCCCACCAAGCTATCCACAAAACTAGGGACTGCAATGACATGGCTGAAATCAGCGTGAGCGCCCCCGCCGCGAGCGGGGAATTCCTGGGGCACCCGAAAGGACTCGTGGTGTGTTTTTTCACCGAGATGTGGGAGCGCTTCAGCTATTACGGCATGCGCGCCCTGCTGATTTTCTACCTGACTCAGCATTTCCTCTTCTCCGACGAAGCCGCCGCCGGAATCTATGCGGCATACATCTCCCTGGTGTACATCACGCCCGTTCTCGGCGGTGTCGTCGCCGACCGCTACCTGGGCGCGAAAAAGGCGGTGATGCTTGGCGCGATTCTGTTGATCGCGGGACACGCCGGCATGGCGCTCGAGGGCAACCCGGCGGTTCAGACGATGGTCGCCGGCGCGCTTACAGTCGAACGCGACCCCTTCCACCTGCAGGTCTTCTATTTCTCGCTGGCGCTGATCATCATGGGCGTGGGCTTCCTCAAGGCCAACATTTCGACTCTCGTCGGTTCGCTCTATCCGAAGAACGATCCCCGCCGCGACGGCGCTTTCACGCTGTTCTACATGGGCATCAATCTCGGCGCCCTGTCCGGCGCGCTGATCTGCGGGCTGCTGTTGCAATACGGTGGCTTCAGTTGGGGCTTCGGGGCGGCCGCCGTCGGCATGCTCGCGGGGCTGGTCGTTTTCGGCCGCGGCAAACACCTGTTCGGTGAAGCGGGCGATCCGGTCAATCCGCAAGCGCTGCGGCGCAGGGTGGCGCCCGGACTGAATACCGAATGGCTGATCTATCTGCTCGCCATCGGCGGTGTGCTGATTTTCTGGCAACTCATGCAATACCGGGAACTCGTGGGTGGCCTGCTCGCCTTTTTTCTGGCACTGATGACCGCCGTCGTGCTGGGCTACTCGTTCCTCCGCTGCGAGCCGCACGATCGCAACCGGATGCTCGTCTGCCTGTTCCTGATGAGCTACCAGATCGTCTTTTGGGGATTGTTCGAACAGACCGGCTCCTCGCTCAATCTGATGACCGACCGCAACGTGGACCGCGAGATCTTCGGCTTCGAGATTCATGCCGCCGTTTTCCAATCGGTAAACGCGACCTTCATCATCCTGCTTGCGCCGGTGTTCAGTTTCGTCTGGTTATATCTGAACCGCAAGGGCATGGAACCATCGACGCCGATGAAGTTCGCCCTGTCCCTGATTCAGTTGGGCCTGGGTTTCCTGCTGCTCGTCTATGGAGCGGGCCGGGCCGACGATCCCACTCAAGTGGCTTTGATCTGGCTGATTCTGCTTTATCTGTTGCATACCATGGGCGAGTTGTGCATCTCGCCGGTGGGTCTTTCCATGACCACCAAGTTATCCATGCCCTCGATCGTGGGAATGATGATGGGTTGCTGGTTTCTCGCTTTGGCGGCGGGAAATTACGTTTCCGGACGGATTGCCGCGATGACGGGATCCGACACCGTCGGCGGCGAAGTTGTCGACGCGGGAGCGGCGCTGGCGAACTATGTCGAGGTATACTCCGCCGCTGGCTGGTATAGCATTGGCTTCGGTGTGCTGGCAATGCTGCTGGCGCCGGTTCTCAAGCATTTCATGCATGGAGTCAGATGAAATCATGGCTTTTCTGGAAGGAAAAAGAATTCTCATCCTGGGTGTCGCCAGCAAGTTGTCCATCGCCACGGGCATCGCCCGCGCGATGCATCGGGAAGGCGCCGAGCTGGCGTTCACCTACCAGAACGAGCGGCTGGGCGAACGCGTCAGGCAAATAGCCGAGGCGACCGGTTCGAATCTGCTGTTTCCCTGCGATGTGACGAACGATGTGGAAATCGCGCGGCTGTTTACGGATCTGGCGCGGTCCTGGGACGGTCTCGATGGGCTGGTGCATTGCCTGGCCTTTGCGCCGGCGGGCGAACTCGACGGCGACTTCGTCGATGTCACGACCCGCGAAGGCTTTCTCACGGCGCACGAGATCAGTTCCTACAGTTTCGTTGCGCTTGGCCGCGCCGCCAGACCGTTGATGGAAGGCAGAAACGGCTCCCTGCTCACGCTGAGCTACCTCGGCGCCATGCGCAGTTTGCCGAACTACAATGTCATGGGTCTCGCCAAGGCCAGTCTGGAAGCGAACATGCGATACATGACGGCGAGCCTGGGGCCGGAGGGCACCAGGGTGAACGCGATTTCCGCGGGACCGGTGCGGACGCTGGCGGCATCGGGAGTGAAAAGCTTTCGCAAGATGCTTGACTACAACGCTCGCAATACGCCGTTGCGGCGCAATGTGACCATCGACGAAATCGGCAACGCGGCAGCCTTTCTGTGTTCCGACCTGGCTTCGGGAATCAGTGGGGAAGTGCTTTACGTGGACGGCGGGTTCAATACTACCGCCATGGGTGAGGCCGGGTTGGCGTAGCCAACAAGAAGCAAAGCTTCTTGACGGCCGAACGACTTGCCATGGATGGCAAGGCCGGGGGTAATCGAAGCCACCGACGTTGCGCCAGGGACGGCTAGTAGGACCTTGAAGGATGAGATCACCGAGTATTTGGGCGAGGCTTACTGCTTCGATCCGTCGCCGGTGGCTGGCGCAAGGTTCACCGGACGCCGTAAATACGTCCTTGTAGGCTTCGGCCCCGACATCCATGTCGGGGACGCCCGCTGAACCTTGCGCCAGCCGCCGGCGACTCACATTGTGCGGAACCGATAATTCGTCATTCTGCGCGGAGCGAAGCGGAGCGGAGTGACTCAGGGCATCCATGCCCTTCGCCCCTGCGGGGCAGCGTTGCGCGCTGTCCAAAATGGCAATCCTGCCATTTTGTCGCAGAATCTTATTGAAGTGCTTCGCCGAGGTCGAAGATTGTTTCCTGGCGGCTGATGTCGGCGTTTTCGCGGAGGGTTTGCAGGTAGCGCTGGAAATCGTTGTTGCCGAGGTCGGCGGACAGCGATTGGGTCAGGGTGCGGCGTTGGTCTTCCGGGACGTCTTCGAGGGAGCCGGGGTTGACAGCGGACAGTTCGACCAGGACGAAGGTTCCGTTGCTCAGTGTCAGGCTGTCGCGCAACGGTTGCTGCTCGGGGCGTGACATGGAAAAGACGTGGCGTGCGATCTCGGGGTTGATGCGGATTCCTCCGTTGCGGCTGACACCGCTTTCCTCGATCCATTCGAGGTCGTTCTCGGCCAGGAGTTCTGCGGGATCTTCGCCGGATTCGAGGGCTGTCAATACTTCGTTGCCCAGATTCTCGGCGGCTTCGCGTTCCATTTCGGTGCGCAGGAGCACGGCGATTTCGGCCTGAACTTCTTCCAGTGGCCGGATATGGGACTCGTTGAACTGCTCGACGCGCACCACGGCGGCCCTTGTGTCGTCGAGTTCCAGCACGTCGCTGTTGTTGCCGTCGAACAGGACCTCATCGGAAAATGCGGCCGCGACTACGGCGGGGTCGGAGAAGATGTCGGCGCCGCCGTTGCGTCCGAAGGCCGCGCTGGTCAGGACCGGCAGGTTCAACTGCTCGGAAATCGTACTCAGATCGCCGCTCTCGAAGGCGAGATTCGACAAGTCCTCCAGCCGTGCGGAATAAATCAGCTCCACTTCCGAGCTTTTCAGATCTCTCTCGATGCGGGCGGAAACTTCCTCGAAGGGCGGGTATGCGTCCTGGGTGTCTTCCGTCAATTGCACCAGGTGTACGCCGAATTCGCTGACTACCGGGCCGGAAACTTCTCCGAGCGCCAGTTCGTCGAGCGCCAATTCGATTTCAGGCGGGAAGGCCGTGCCATCGGTATAGCCGATATCTCCTCCCTCTTCCCCGGAAATCGTGTCGCTGGAAAGCTCAAGCGCCAGGGCCGCGAAATTCTCGCCGTCGGCAAGCCGCCGGCGGGCCGCGCGCGCCTGCTCCAGCGCCTCCTCCTCGGATATGCCGAAGGTTTCGAACAGGATATGGGAAGCGCGTTTTTCCGCGGCGCCCTGGTATTCAGCGCGTTCCTGCTCGTAGCGGGTCTGCAATTCCTCCGGGGCGACCGTTATCTCTTCGGCGATCGCATCCTGGTCAAGCACGACATAGTTGGCCACCACAGTTTCGGGCTCGCGGAAATCCTCCTGGTTCTGTTGGTAATACTCGCCGATGCGCTCGTCGCTGATTGTGGTATCGAGGGTCCGCGTGCCGATGGGAATGGCGATATAGCGGATATCGCGCGTCTGCTGTTGCAATTCGACGAGTTGTTCGAGCTCACCGGCGGTCAGGAAATTGGAACCGGCATAGGCGTTGGCGATCTGTGACAGCATCATGCGTCGACCGAGATCCTCGCGAAACATCGGCACCGACATGCCCTGGCTGGTCATGGTGCGCACGGCCAGTTCGCTGTCGAACACGCCGTTGATCTGGAACTGGGGGGAATCGAGAATGAACCGATCGATCCGCGCGCTGGAAACCGCCAGTGCGGATCGTTCCGCGGCCTGCCGCAACACAACCTCGTCGATCAGTTGGTTGAGCGCGATGTCTTCGACCAAGCCGGGATCGAGCGCTTCGGCGTCGCTCCCCATCGAAGCCAGCAAATTCTGCACGCTCATCTGCAATTGCAGATCGTTGATTTCTTCGCCGTTCACTTCCGCGGCGGGAGGCGTGGCGACGAATCCGCCGATAATCGACTCCACTCCCCAGAGCGCGAAAACGGCAACGATCAGGCCTATGATCACCTTGGCGACCACACCTTGAGAATTGTCTCTTATGTTCTGCAGCATTTTTTAATCGCCGACCGCCGAGACTCGACTTTCAGCTTGATCAAAAATGGGCGCATCCAAGACGCGCCCATTTATTCGAACCTAGGTCGCCAGCCATGACTGGCGACCCATTCCCGGCGCCGATACGGTTCCGTGCCGGGAATGCTCCACCGCGATCAGGATACCGCGTCTTTCAACGCCTTGCCTGCCTTGAAGGCGGGAATCCGGGAAGCCGCGATCTGGATGGATTCACCGGTTCTGGGGTTGCGGCCCGTGCGCGCGCCACGTTCGCGCACGGAAAACGTGCCGAATCCCACGAGCGCCACCGAATCGCCGCTCTTGAGCGCGTCGGCGATGGCGTCGAGTGCGGCCTCTACGGCATCGCCGGCCCTTGCCTTGGTCAGGTCAGCGTTGTTTGCGACCGCATCAATCAGTTCAGATTTGTTCATGCTTATCCCCTATCAGATTAGCTGGTGGTATTGGAATTTCTTATCGCAGAGAGCCCGTTGTCCCCGAACGAACCAGTTCAACTCAACAAACCCCATCCTCGCAGGAATCCGCCCGCAACCGATGCCGGCCCTCCTGGGCGCATGAAATATGTCCGAACTCGATTCGACGCAGAAGCAGCTTTGCCTTCTGCCCAACTTCGCTGCTACTGCGGACTTATATCAATAGCGTAAAAGAACTGTCAAGCGATCAATGCGTACTGATAGCCTTGCCGTCTCCGCCGGTATCGATTTCTTTCTGCTGTCCTTCCTTTTTCTTGCGCGGCAGTGCTTCTTCGGTTCGTGGCGCCGGCAGGCGCTGCAAGGCCACCCCAAGTATCTGGTCGATCCAGTTCACCGGCACGATGTCGAGTTCCGACTTGATGTTGTCGGGAATTTCGGTCAGGTCGCGCTCGTTCTCGGCGGGAATGACAGCGGTT
>JANQSV010000123.1 GCA_028279115.1 Pseudomonadales bacterium | reverse complement strand
GCTATGCCATCGAATACGATTTCTTCGACCCGCGGGATCTGCATTACTCGCTGGAGAGCAAGTTCGTTCCCGGGCTCTATCTCGCCGGACAGATCAACGGTACGACCGGCTACGAAGAAGCCGGGGCCCAGGGCCTGCTCGCGGGACTCAATGCCGCCCGGGCGGTTGCCGGCAAGGATTACTGGTGTCCGCGGCGCGACCAGGCCTACATCGGCGTGCTGGTCGACGATCTGATCCGGCTGGGCGCGAACGAACCCTATCGCATGTTCACCAGCCGGGCCGAATATCGCCTCAGCTTGCGCGAGGACAACGCCGACCTGCGGCTGACGCCGACCGGGCGCGAGCTGAACCTGGTCGACGATGCGCGCTGGCGTTTCTTCAACGAAAAGCGGGAGCGGGTGGGAACCGAACTCCAACGTTTGCGCGAAGCCAGAATACATCCCGGCAGCGATGCCGCCCGCCGCCTTGGCGACGCGCTCGAGCGCCCGCTTTCGCGCGAACAGAGTCTGGCGGAACTGCTCGCGCGGCCGGAACTGGATTACGGAAAACTGATGGATCTGGCTGAGCCCGAAGGCCCGCGTACAGCCGCTTCACCGCTCGAAGAGCAGGTCGCGGAGCAAATCGAAATCCGCATCAAGTACCAGGGATACATCGATCGTCAGCAGGATGAGATTCAGCGGTTGCGCGAGCAGGAAGACACCGCGCTTCCCGCGGACCTCGACTACGCGGGCATGTCCGGCCTGTCCAACGAACTCAAGCAGAAGCTGTCAGAGGCCCGGCCCGAGAATCTCGGCCGCGCCGCGCGCATCCCGGGGATGACGCCGGCGGCGCTTTCTCTCATCCTGGTGTATCTGAAAAAACATCGGACGATTCGGCGCAAGGCCAGTTGAGCGCGAAATCCGGCATTGGAAAGAACAAGGCGGACCGGGCAGGCCTGCGCGCCAGGCTGCTGGCGGGCGCGCAGGCCATGAACGCGCCATTGATCGAGACCGGCGCCGACAAGTTGCTCGATTATCTGCGGTTGCTGGACAAATGGAACAAGCGCTTCAATCTTTCCGGCGTCTACGGCATGGGCGAGATGCTGGACAGACACGTGCTCGACAGTCTTTCGATCGCATCCCGGGTGAGCGGCGAGACCATAGTCGACGCCGGCAGCGGGGCGGGTTTGCCGGGGATTCCGCTGGCGGTGTTGTTTCCCGGCAAACATTTCGCGCTCGTGGACAGCAACGGCAAGAAGACGCGCTTCCTGTTCCAGGCAAAACTGGACCTGGATCTGACGAACGTCAGCGTCGAACATTGCCGCATCGAGGATTACGGCGGCCCGGCGGATCTCGTCGTTTGCCGGGCGCTGGCCACACTTGCGGAGTGCGCCGTGAAAACGCGGCATATATTATCCCGGGGCGCTACACTGCTGGCGATGAAAGGGCGTCATCCCGGCGCGGAACTGGATCGGCTGCCGGACTCTTTCAAAGTGGAATTCATGGAGCGCGTACATGTGCCCGGCGCGTCGAACCGTCACGTAGTCGGGATCGCAGCGAAATGAACGAAGCTGAAACGTAGGGGCGAGGCATGCCTCGCCCGCAAATGGAAACCACTTGCAATGAGCGCCATCCTGGCCATAGCGAACCAGAAAGGCGGCGTGGGAAAGACCACTACCGCAGTCAATCTCGCGGCCTCGCTGGGCGCCACGCGCAATTCGGTGCTGCTGATCGACATCGATCCCCAGGGCAATGCCACCATGGGTTGCGGCGTAGCCAAGAACGATCTGGAGAACACGGTTTGCGAATTGCTGATGGGCGAAACCACATTCGACCGGGCGCTTGTGAAGGAAGTGGACGACGGATTCGACCTGTTGCCGGCCAACGGCGACCTGGTCGCCGCCGAAGTCTGGCTGATGGAGAACGAGCGTCATGACGTTCGCCTGCGGGAAGCGCTGGCGCCGGTGCGGGAAAGTTACGATTTCATCATCATCGATTGCCCACCCTCGCTGAATATCCTGACGATCAACGCCCTGACCGCGGCCGACGGTCTGGTGATACCCCTGCAGTGCGAGTACTATGCGCTGGAAGGTCTGTCGGCGCTGGTGGAAACCATCGAGGCAATCAGGTCGAGATCGAATCCCAACCTGAAAATCGAAGGGATCGTGCGCACCATGTACGACTCCCGCAACAGGTTGACCGCCGAAGTGAACGCGCAACTGTTCCAGTTCTTCGGCGACGCGGTGTACCGGACCGTGGTTCCGCGCAACGTCAAGTTGGCGGAGGCGCCGAGTTTCGGCAAGGCCGCGCTCAGTTACGAGAGCCGCTCGAAAGGCGCGATAGCCTACTTGGCGCTGGCGGGGGAATTGCTGCGCCGGCGCGACCGGGCCGCGGTCGGCGCCGGCGATGAAAAATTCCCTGCAGGGAATTTTTCAGCTAATGCTTGATTAGAGAAGGCGGAAAAGACGATGTCGAGGAAACTGGGCAAGGGGCTGGAGGCGCTGCTGGGAAGCCGGGACAGGGAATCGGTGTCGGTGCTGATGGAAGACAGGCCCGCCGAAGCGGCACAGGAAGGAGAATTTCGCGAAATCCCCATCGATCTGATCCGACCGGGCAAATACCAGCCGCGGCGGGACATGCGCGCCCAGTCGCTGGAAGAACTCGCGCAGTCGATTCACCAACAGGGCGTGATGCAGCCGGTCGTAGTACGCGAAATCGAACCCGGCCACTATGAACTGATCGCCGGTGAACGGCGCTGGCGCGCCTCCCAGCTCAGCGGCTTGAAAGCTGTCCCCGCGCTCGTCAAGCCGGCCTCGGACCGGGATGTCCTCAGCATGTCCCTGATCGAGAACATCCAGCGCGAGGATCTCAATCCGATCGAACAGGCCGCGGCCCTGCAACGCCTGCAGGAAGAATTCGGCTATACCCAGCAGCAAGTCGCGAAGGAGGTCGGCAAGTCCCGCGAGTCCGTCGCCAACCTGCTGCGCCTGCTCGGCCTCGAGCCCGACGTGCGCGCAATGCTTGAGAAAGGCGAACTCGAAATGGGCCACGCCCGCGCATTGCTCGGCGTCTCCGGCCCCGGCCAGCCAAAACTCGCCCGGGAAGTCGCCCGCAGGCAGCTGTCCGTGCGCCAGACCGAAGACCTCGTCCGCCGCCACCTGTCCCGACCGGACTCCGCGCCAACCACCCGCGAGCGCGACCCCGACCTCGCCCGTCTCGAAGATTCCCTCTCCGAAAAACTCGGCGCCAGCGTAGCCATCCAGCACACCGCCAAAGGCAAAGGCAAACTCGTAATCAACTACAATAACGTAGCCGAACTCGAAGGCATCCTTTCCCATATTCGATAACACTGACCATCGAAACCGGGTATGCTTCGCGACCTCATTCAAGAACCGTGCAGACGAAATATGGAGCATGCCTCATGCGGCGAATCTGTCATGAAGTTGACTATGAAATAAAGGGCCACGACATTCAACTCGTGGAAGTCGAGCTTGACCGTAATGAAACCGTGGTCGCAGAAGCGGGCGCCATGGCCTACATGGAAGAAAACATCGATTTCCAAACCAGGATGGGCGATGGTTCGGAGCCTGACCAGGGAATGATGGGCAAGTTGTTCAGCGCCGGTAAAAGAGTGTTGACCGGCGAGTCGATCTTCACCACGCACTTCACCAATATCGGCACGAGTAAGCGGCGGGTGGCATTTTCTGCGCCTTATCCAGGCACAGTTGTGGCGTTGGACATGGCGGAAGAGGGCGGAGAACTGATTTGCCAGAAAGACGCTTTTCTAGCGGCGGCGCTGGGCACCAAAATTAGTGTCGTTTTCAACAGAAAGCTTGGCGCAGGTTTTTTCGGTGGAGAAGGATTTCTTTTGCAGAAAATTGAAGGCGACGGGATGGCCTTTGTGCACGCCGGCGGAACGTTGGTGCGCAAGCGGCTTCAAAACGAAACGCTACGAGTGGATACCGGCTGCTTAGTGGCGTTTTCTAGTGGCATTGATTACGACATTGAGCAAGCCGGAAATCTCAAATCCATGCTGTTCGGCGGCGAAGGTCTGTTCTTGGCCACTTTGCAAGGCAAGGGTACTGTATGGCTGCAAAGTTTACCGTTCTCGCGGCTGGCGGACCGCATTATCGACAGTGCACCCGGCCGCGGCGGATCCAGCAAGGGCGAGGGTTCCTTGCTCGGCGGCATTGGTAGAATTATCGACGGAAACTAAGAATTTGGCACAAAGGTGGATTCCGAAACTGAAATTAGGACTAATCATGAGATATATCGACAATGGTATCGGAGACCCGCTAATCGAACCGCTTTTCCCTTGGTTAAAGGACTCTTTAACCGAAGATGTAATCGGCATTCGATGGCAGTCCGGTTATTTCGAAGCGGGGATACTCGGGCTGTTTGAATCCACGTTAAAACGTTTAGCACAAGAGGAGCGGGACACCATTATTCTTATTGGGTCTAATGAAGGAGAAACCCTTGCTGCCGCAGTTCATAAGTTGGTTGACGCGCTTGAGTTGCCAAGACAAAACGCGCTTCTTGGGGTCGTAAGTTTTTCGGGAGGAATTTACCACCCAAAAACGGTTCACCTTCAGTATCACAATGATCGCGAGGCCGCATATGTTGGCTCGGCGAACATGACGGCTCGGGGTATCAACGGGCTAAACGTCGAGGCAGGCATTATCCTGGATACAGAAGATGGTGATCCGGTTGAACTCCTCGGCAAAATCTCGCGAGTTACCTACGAGTGGTTTGATGGACAATCCGAGGGCTTGTTCAGAGTGGACAGCCATGATGATGTAGATCAATTGCAGCAGGAAGGAATACTGGCGAACAAACGTCTTCCTCGACAACGGCGAAGTGAGTATGACAACGCAAAACGCGGACTACTTCCACGCAGAACCAAGCGGCATGCACTACCATTTATGGAAGAGAATAACGAAGTGGAGCGCGAAGACCCGCCAGTGAGTCGCGAAACGCAAGCCGCCCCAAGAGATGACGTGCTGATTGCCCAATTGCCGGGGCCTGGTCGGTGGGGCCAAGCAGCTTTTCCGCAATGGTTCATCGAAAACTTCTTCAAGGTACTGCCAGGTACGGGTGAAGTTATCCAGCTTTTCTCAGTAACACTAGCTGATGGTGTAGGCGAGGCGGAAGAGCTAACTTGTGGTTACAAGCAAGGAAGTAAAAATTGGTATTTTGAACTTGGTCTGGCAGCAGAAATCGGAGATTATCCGGCACGGCCTCACAAGCCGATTGGAGTTTTTCATCGAATAGGGCATCAGAGGTGCCGTTATACTATTTTGTTGCCGGATAATGAATCATATACGACCGTGTGTGACTTTCTGACTCAAAATCGAGACAGATTGAAGCGACCACGTAATGAGCTTCCTCGAACAATCGTGCCAGCGACTGAGTTTCGCAAGGCTTGGCCTAACAACTGGTTCTTTGGTGGGTAATCGTAAGCTTCCCCATAAGTGACACAAGCTGAAATTGGAGTTTTCCGGCAGGATGACTGCGAGGAGACCCCGATGAAGAAGAGCCGATACACCGAACACCAGATCGTCAACATCCTGAAGCGGGCCGACGCCGGCATGCGGGTGAAGGAGATCTGCCGCAAGTACGGCATCTCGGATGCGACGTACTACAACTGGAAATCGAGATACGGCGGCATGAGCGCCTCGGAACTGAAACGCCTGAAGGAGACCGAGGCCGAGTTGTCGCAGTACAAGAAGATGTACGCGGAGCTGGCGCACGAGAACTACGCGCTGAAGGATCTGCTTGAGAAAAAGCTCTGAGGCCACGGGAGAAGCGCGAGGCGGCGCACTACCTGGTGGCCGGACACCGACTCAGCAGGACCCGCGCATGCGCGGCCGTGAAGCTGTCGCGCTCGAGCTGGTACCGGCCGGCGCCGTCCGCGGAACGAGGAGACCGGGAGATCGTGAACGCCTTGAACGCGCTGGTCGAGAAACACCCCCGCCGGGGCTTCTGTATGTGCTACGACCGGCTCCGGCTGACGGGCCACGGTTGGAATCACAAACGCGTGTATCGCGTGTACACCGCAATGAAGCTCAATCCGCCGCGGCGCGGGAAACGGCGGGTGCCGGTCCGGAACCCGCGGCCGATGGCGGTGGACGCCCGCGCCAACACCGAATGGTCGATGGACTTCATGGCCGACGCGCTCTATCACGGTCGCTGCTTCCGTACGCTGAACGTCCTGGACGCGGGCGTGCGGGAGGCGCTGGCCATCGTCGTCGACACGTCGATCCCCGGCGGCCGCGTCGTCCGGACCCTGG
>JANQSV010000117.1 GCA_028279115.1 Pseudomonadales bacterium | reverse complement strand
CGTCGCCATCGGGTGGCGGTGGGTGCAGCGGACGCCGTAAATACGGCCCAGCCGCCAAGCACAGCTTGGCGTCGTTCCGGCTGCGCATGAAGCTGCGCTTCATAAACGCTTGCCTTCACCCCTGTAGGCTTCGGGCTCGACATCCTGTCTCGCACGCCCGCTGCACCCACCGCCACCCGACGGCGACTTACGTTGTGCGGTACCGGCTATTCTTTTCTGGCGCGGAGTCCGGCGAGGCCGCGGCGGATCAGGTAACGGGCGATAGCGAGCAGAATGGCTATCAGCACGATTTGTCCTATCAGCAGATGCACGACGGAAATCGTGTCGTTCATGCTCACCATCATGGCCATGCTGCCGACGGTTATCGCCGCCAGCCCGGTCAGCGCCAGGGCGGCTAGGATTTGCAGCAAGGCGAGAACCTTCTTCATCCGACCGAAGCGAAATCAGCCGGCTTGTGGCGGGAATAGAATTCGCGCGCTCCATCGGCGCCCATGAAACGCGTGACCGTCTTCGGGTCGGTTTTGCGCACATCGACGATGATCAGGCCCTCGAGCGAATTGTTGAAATCCGAATGGATATTGAAGCAGACCATGCGGCCCTTGAGCGACAGGTAATGCCGCAAGAGGACGGGTACCGCCTTGCCCGGGTCGCAACGGCCGATGAGCTTGCCAAGCATCTTGATGTTGACCAGTTCCTTGAGCATGTCCTCGGACCAGACCCGGTGCGCGATCTTGTGCGGAGTCAGCGGCTTGACCAGGGGCACGAATTCGCTGGCCTTGAAATTGGTGAGCAGGGCGTCGGCAATCAGCGCCCGGGCCAGATCGCTGTATTCGCGCGAGATGCTCACCGAACCGAACAGGGTGTGATATTGCGGGCGGTCCACGAGCACCCGGCCGATGCCGCGCCAAAGCAGGGTGAGCGAATCCGGACGCCGCTGATAATCGGGATGGATGAACGAGCGGCCCATTTCTATCGCCGAGCCGAGGCGCTTGATGAAGGCCTTGTCGTAGCGGTAGAGCAAACGGCTGTAGAGACCTTTCACGCCATGCTCCCGGACGATTTCGTCGACGAGTCCAACCCGGTAGGCGCCGGCGATCCTGCCGTTCTTTTTGTCCCAGAGAAAGAGATGCAGGTAATGCGGGTCGAACTGGTCCGAATCGCGGGTCAGGCCGGTGCCTTCGCCTACCGCCCGGAACGTGATTTCCCGCGCCACGGCGATCAGTTCCATGACGATGCCCAAGCGTTCGTAGGGCGCGCAATAGACATCGAAATCGTCGTGTTCGATCAGGCGGAACTTTTCCAGGCCAGCCAAGGCGGAGGCCAGCTCCTCGCCCGTTGCGACCGGACTTACGTCTTCCACATGCCGCTCGAATTTCGCCGGCTCCGGCTCGAGGCGTGTCGCCAGCGCTTCGGTGCTCACGCGCAGATACTCGGTAACCGCTACGGGCTTTTTCAGCAGGCGCAATTCTTGGGCGAGCACGGGCTTGCCGGGAGTGAGTTCCAACGTGGAGCCTTTCTTGTTCGCCAGTTGCCTGGGCAGCAGCAAGGTGCGCAGGCGTGGATGGATAAGGCCGGCCAGATAGAAATACGCGCTGTTGTATCCACCCACATGCACCGGTACGCAGGCGCATTCGTAACGCTTGATCAATTGTCCCGCCAGCCGGTTCCACTTGCGGTCCTGAATGCGGAGTTCGCGCAATTCGAGCGCCGAAACCATGCCCGCCGGGAAAAGCAGCACCGCTCCGCCGCCGCGCAAGTGCTCGTGCACTTGCTTGACGCCCTTGACGTTGCCGCCGGCCGCATCGGCCGACAATACGTCGACGCCGATGAAAATCGGCGCCAGTTCGGGTATGCGCCGCAGCAGTTCGTTCGTCAGCACCTGCAGATCGGGCCGGATCCTGAGCAATATCCTGGCAAGGGCGATGCCTTCCAGACCGCCCAGCGGGTGATTGGCCACGATCAGCAGCGGGCCTTCGCGCGGAATCTGCTCCAGGTGATGCTCGTTGTCGATCCTGAGGCTGACGCCGAGCGAATCGAGCGAAAATTGCAGAAAATCTTCCGGATTCAATCCATGGGGCCGGGCATCGTAAATGTCCCCCAACTGGTCCAGACCCAGCAGCTTTTCGGCAAGCGCGGCCAACGCCCGCGGTTTAAAATTCAGGCGGCAGGGATTAGTCATTGGCGGGATACCGCTTAACCAGTTGCAACTCGTGGCGCCACGCCTTGTAGAGCGGCCATAAGCCGGGCGGTTTGCAGCCGCGTTTCTTGTGCGCTGCTCCAAGTTTAAATAGCGTTCGATATTGCTGCAATAGCGTTTTCACGGCGTCGAAAAATCCGGTGCGGCGATCCCAGATATGGATCGATTCGGAACTTGCGCCGTTGATTTCGACGATCTGCAGATCGCGGCCCGCCTGCAGGCTTTCGACATCGCGGAACTTGATATCGAGCCTGCCGTAATAGAAACCCGGAATATCGTCGAAAAACCGGTCCAGCGCCCTGGTCAACTCCGCGGTGACGAGATGGCCGCCGTTGCGGAAAATCGCGCCGCGGCAATGGCTCGCGGAAAATACGAGTCGCCAGGGACCGCCGGCCGGAATCACTTCATGCCAATGTTCGGCATTGCGTTCTTCGTAAAGATGCGACACGCCGCCCGCACGCGGATCGGCCGCCACGAGTTCGGCCAGGGTATGCACACCGTCGCCAACGACATAGGGCGTATATTTCAGCGTCAGCGAAGTGATCCGACCCCGCTCGCTCACCGGATCGCGCACGTAAAACACGCCGGCTTCCGCTTCGAAGTCGCTCAATCGCTGCAGCATCAGCGAACCGCCGGCCGGGAAACCTTCCAGGCAGGATTTGAGCGCGGCGCCGTCGCGCAATAACCTGACGCCGGCGCCGCGGCAACCGATATCAGGCTTGCCGACCACGGGAAATGACAATCCCGCAGCGGTCATGGCGGCTTCCGCGCGTTCGCGTTGAACGGACAGCGATTCACCGCCGGTTTCGAACACGATCCACGGCAGGATCGAACGGTTTGCCGATTCCCCGGCAAGTTTCAGAATTGCGGATTTCGGTACGCCGACCATGCCCGAAAGTGGCACCGCCGGGCTCGCGATCAGCGGCAGGCTGATGCTGCGGTGGCGCAGGGCCAGCAGCAGCCAGAGCGCCGCCACCGGAATATACATCAGCCAGGAAGGCCAGAATTCGAAGAAGGAATAAGCGCGGCCACCGAGATCAAGCGCCGGCATGCCTTGCGGCACATGCGCGGCTTCTTCGGAAGTCGACTGTTTCGAATGCCGTGCCACCGGTCAATCCACACCGTGAATCGCGCCACGCAGGTATTCCACGGCTTCGCTGACGGAGCGGCCTTCGACGTCGACGATGCGATTGGCCTCGCGCATGACTGCGTCGGAGATGCGGCCTGCGAGATCGGTCAGGGCAGCGATGAATTCGGGGTTTTGCGCCGCGTCCCCCGAAGCCAGCAGAAAACCGTCGTATGGCAGCATGGCATTGCGGGGATCTTCGAGCACGAGCAGGTCGAAATGGGCGATTCTGCCGTCGCTGGTATAGGCGGTGATGAGATCCACCTGGCGTTCGTCGACGGCGGTGTACATCAAGGTCGTATCGAAAGTGAGCTTGCGGGCGAAGTCGATGCCATAGGTATCGCGCACCGAAATCCATTCGGGGCGGCCGAAGAACTCGAGGTCGCCGCCGGCCGTGAGTTGCCGGGCAACGGGTATCAGGTCTTCGATCGAGTTCACGCCGAGTTCGGCCGCCCGATCCTTGCGCATGGCGAGGGCGTACAGGTTCTGGAAGCCGAATTCGCCGATCACGGTCATGCCGCCCGTGGTTTCGACGAAGTCGACGACTTCGGCCAGCACTTCGGCTCGGCCCGGATTGTCGTTCCGGTCCATTATATTCGCCCAGACCGTACCGCTGTATTCGAGATAGGCGTCGACGGTGTCGTTGGCCGTAGCCTCGTAGATCACCTGGGTGCCGAGACCGAGGCGCTGGTCGACGCGAAAGCCCGCCTCCTCGAGTTCCCGGGCCAGCAGGCCGGCGATGATGTGCTGTTCGGTGAATCCCTTGCCGCCGACCACGAAATCCGCTTCGGGTTCGGGCAGCAGGCTCCAGGCGGATACGCCGGCGCCGAGCAGGACCGCGCCGGCAACGGCGGCGAACACCCGGCGATAGCGGCCGGCGACCTCCTCGTTATTGCGATTTTCCGTAAGCCACTGGATACCGCCGATCATGGCGTCGAGAATCACCGCCATGACCGCGGCGGCGATGCTGCCTACGGTGACCGCGACCAGGTTGCGCGTCTGCAGGCCGGTGAATATGTAGTTGCCGAGACTGGTGGCGCCGACCAAAGTAGAAAGCGTTGCCAGCCCGACCGTCCAGACGGCGGCGGTTCGGATGCCCGCGATGATCACCGGCAGGGCCAGCGGCAACCGTACGCGCGTGAGAATCTGGGTGCGCGACATGCCGATGCCGCGGGCGGCTTCGACCACGTCGTCGGCGACGTTTTCCAGGCCGGTGACGGTATTGCGCACGATCGGCAGCATGCTGTAGAGCAAGAGGGCGACAAGGGCCGGCAGCAGGCCGATGCGGCCGCCGAGGGCGGCGACTGTCAAGGCGAGAATGGCTACGCTCGGAATCGTCTGCAAGACGCTGACGGAAATCAGCAAGGGACGTTTCAGCACGGGTTGCCGGTTGGCGAGAATGCCCAGCGGTACGCTGACGGCGATGCCGAGACTCAGGGCGATCACGGTCAACAGCAGATGCCCTTCGAGATATTCGGGCAAGAGCAGCAACTGTTCGCGCAGATTGTCGCTGATCATGGCCGGGCGCTCTCCTCCCGGATCAGGCGATCGAGCCGGACCGCCTCCTGACGGGGCATTTCCACCATTTCGCTGACGTACCCGTGTTCGGGCTCCATGAGCAATTCGTGGGCCGTGCCGACCTGCAGCACCTCGCCTTCCTTCATGACCGCGATGCGGTCGGCGAGCAGCAGGGCTTCCATCATGTCGTGGGTGACCAGGATAACGGTCAGGTCGAGCTTGCGCTGGATCGCCCTGAATTCGTCCCGCAATTGCCCCCTGGTAACCGGATCGAGGGCGCCGAAAGGTTCGTCCATGAGGACGACTTCAGGCGAAGCCGCCAGCGCCCGGGCAACACCGACCCGTTGCTGCTGGCCGCCGGAAAGTTGCATCGGGTTGCGCTCACCGTATTCCTCGGCCGGCAGGCCGACGAGTTCGAGCGCCTCGCGGCAGCGGCGATCGGTCTCTTCCCGGGTCCATTGCAGGAGCCGCGGCACGGCCGCGACGTTTTCCATGACGGTGTAATGGGGAAAGAGACCGATGCCCTGGAAGACATAACCAGTATTGCGCCGCAGCGCCTGGGGATTGCGATCCATGACGTCGCGGCCGCCGACGAAAATCTGCCCGGCGTCGGCTTCTTCGAGCCGGTTGATCATCTTGAGCGTGGTGGTCTTGCCGCAGCCGGACTCGCCGATGAGGCCCAGCAATTCGCCTTTTTCGATCTTGAGATTTACGCCGGCGACGGCCAGCGTCGCGCCGTTATCGTAGCTCTTACTGACGTTGCGTAGCTCGATCATACGCAACGGAGCATACTTCAATTCCGTTTATTGCGCTCGATGGGAGTTTCTGTGCGAAGTCACAGAATCTCGTCGAGGTTTGTGGCTTCGATCCGTCGCCATCTGGTGGGCTGTGTTCAGCGGACGCCGTAAATACGTCCCTGGAGGCTTCGGGCTCGGCTTCCTGCCTCGCACGCCCGCTGAACACAGCCCACCAGACGGCGACTCACTCAGTTCGCAGCCGATAATCCGTCATTCTGCGCGGTATGATGGGGGACATTACCGGCGGTCTTCCTCTTCCATTTCCTCGTGGAATTCGGCCAGTTCTTCGATGTCGAAGCGGCGGCCGAGGGCGCTGATGTCTTCCATGCGGATGTTGCCGACTATATTGCCGAGCACCACTTCGCCGTCTTCGGAGACGACCATCAGCGCGATGCCGTAGACCTCGGCGTCGTCCTCGGAGAAGTTGAGAAAGATATCCACCTGGTCTTCGTCGTCGCGCACCCGGACCACACGTTCCCAGCCGTCTTCTTCCAGATCGGCCGAGAGATCGTTCATCGTCGTGGCCACTTCCGTCACGTCGCCGACGATGTCTTCATAGACGTGCAGGCGCACGTTGAGCAGTCGGGAAACGAAGCCCGCGGCTTCCGCGTCCTCCTCGGGAATGGCCTCGGTTACCAGGCGGAGCAGCGGCTCGCGCAAGGTGACTTCCACCACCGGTTCCGCGTCCACCAGACCGCGCAGACCGGAAAAGTCCACATAGCCCGGATGATTTTCCGCGGCGGCGACCCAATTGGCGAATACCGTCAGGGCGCAGATCGCGATTACTTGCGGGATTGTTTGCTTAGCTGTTTGCATTGCATCTCTCCTTGTCGAGTATCGTTGCCGGCGCTAGATCGGATCGTTGACGTCGGGGACGGCGTCGCCCCCCTGGTCGACCGACAAGGCCGGCAGGCTGAGTGCCGGCAGGACGGTCATCCTGTCGCCCAACCGGGTACGCATGGATTCGGAAATCTCGTTCATGGTCTGGATCGTGGTATTCAGATCCTGAATCGCCATCACCAGATCTTCTCTCGTGTATTGATCATCGGCGGCGACTTGCGGCTCCTCGGGAACCGGCGCGCTGACTTGCAGCCAGATCGCTACCGCCGCCAGCGTTGCGAACGCGGGAGCCGCCAGCCGCAGCCATGGTTCTCCGGCAAGTGCCCATAACCGCTCGCTCCAGCTTGCGGAAGGGCTTTCGACCTGCTCGTACACCCGCTCGATCAGATCCTGCGGCAGTTCCGGCCGGGGCATGTCCAGCATGACGTCGCGCAATGAGCGCGCCAGCAGAAACTCGCGCGCGCAATCCGGACGGGAGCGAATGAGCTCCCGCGCCGCTTGCTGCTGTTTCGCATCGAGTTCGTTGTCGAGCAGAGCGTCCATCTGCAACTGGACGATTTCGAATTCCGTACTTGTGCTATTGCTCATACTTTTCTACCTGCTGTTTTCGGCTCGCGCCGCCTCAAGTGAAACCAGACTGTCGTCTCCCGTTCCGTGCACGCTGCCGAATGCGCGGCGCAAGTCCTCGTCTTCGCGCAGCTTTCTCCTGCCCCGGTGCAGATACACCTTTACCTGGCTTTCGCTCATT
>JANQSV010000105.1 GCA_028279115.1 Pseudomonadales bacterium | reverse complement strand
TGGGCCACTACCCCCTCAAGATAGCGTGTCTACCAATTCCACCACTTCGGCACTTGAAACTCAGTTGTCGCTCCCCGGAACTTGCGGCACGTCGTCCGGGGCGGGTTCGTCGATCTGCGGCAGCGCGTCGTCGTTGAGATTCGCGTCGATTTGCGGCAACTCGTCGGCGCCCAGGGACTGTTCGAGCACGGACTGCTCAAGCAACTCCGGGTTGGCGATCGGCAGGCCCGAAGGGTCGGCGAGTTGCGACTGGCCCCGGGCATAGATCGCGAGCGCCAGACTGGTGCCGTAGAACGCCACCGCCGCTACCGTGGTCGCCCGCACGAGGAAGCTGCCGCTGCCGGACGAACCGAATACGGTTTGCGACGCGCCGGCCCCGAACGAGGCGCCGGCGTCCGCCCCCTTGCCTTGCTGCAGCATCACGAGGCCGACGATGGCCACGGCCACGACGACGTGAAGGACGACTACCAGTGTTTCCATGATCAGCTACCCGCGCTGGTACAGATGGTTATGAACTCTTCCGCTTTCAGCGAAGCGCCCCCGACCAGACCACCATCGATATCCGGCCGGGCAAACAACTCCGCCGCATTGGCGGCATTGATACTGCCACCGTAAAGGATGCGGACCCCGCCCGCAATCTCTTCGTCCCGGCCCGCCAGCCGCTCGCGCAACATCGCGTGCACCGCCTGGGCCTGTTCCGGCGTCGCCGGCGTGCCGCTGCCGATGGCCCAGACCGGCTCGTAGGCGATTACCGCATCGCGCATGGCTTCCATTCCCGTCTTGTCCGTCACGGCGTCCAGTTGACGCGACACGACTTCGCCGGTTGCGCCGGCATCGCGTTCGGCCCGCGTTTCCCCGACGCAAAGTATGGGGATCAGCCCGCTTTCCCTGGCCGCGGCGAACTTGTCCGCGACCTCGGCGTCCGTCTCTCCCAGGTGACCCCGGCGCTCCGAATGTCCGAGAATTACGAACTCGGCGCCGCAGTCCACCAGCATCGAAGCGGACGTCTCTCCCGTCATCGCACCTTCCGCCAGCCCGTACAGATTCTGCGCTCCGGACCGGATATTGCTGCCGGCCAAGGCCGCGACCGTCTCGCCCAGATGCAGATGCGCCGGACAAACGGCGATGTCGACCCGGCCCTCGAGACCTAGCAGGGGTGGCTTGATGGCATCAAGCAATTGCCTGTTTCGCGCCCGGGAGCCATGCATCTTCCAGTTGGCGACTACGAGTTTGCGGCGCATGTTCCCTGCTTCCCGAAGTACTGGACCTGGGCCGTAAAAAAGGGCGCTAATGTTAGCCGAGAGCTTGCAAGGGCGCAAGAAAGGCGCGCAGAAAGGCGCACAAGACACTTTTTGACGGGGATTGCGATGGGCCGGGTCAAGATGATGGCGGAGCGGTCGGTCGAGAAGGTGATGCCGACTCCGCGACCGCGTTCCGTTCAGCTGCAATCGGAGAGGCTTGCGCGGCGATCAGACAGATTGGAACTATAACAAGCAAAAACGATGCAAACCGCTGCTGGATCAAGGAAAACCGCCCTTCCGAGGCCCGGCCCCCGCGAATTGGACAGAATCGCCGTGTGCCGCAGGCGGCAAAGGTGCTTGGGGTTCGCGAACGGACGCTCCGTCGCCGGGTGGAAAGAACTTCTTGTCAACGCTGCGCAGCAATCAATCCAGGCCGATCTTCTTTTTCAACCGCACGCGAAGCGCCTTCGCTTTGCGATGGCCCGGTTTCACCGCTTCGATTTTTCCCGCCGCCTCCTCCGCTTGATCAAAATCATTGAAATGCAGGCAAGCTTGGCCGATTGCATACCATGTCTCGCAAAGTCCCCAGTTGGGCAACTCGGGTTGGCCGCCAAAGCGCTTTTCGCGGGCATCGAAACATTCGATGGCCTCGCGCATTAAAGTCAAAGCTTTTTTCTTGTTGCCACCCACCATCCGCGGTTTATGGAATACCGAAACGGCCTCAACATAAAATACGCGCGGATTTTCGCTGTCGGCTTCGTAGGCGCAGTTGATTGCTTTTTCATATCTGAGGCCCATTTTTGCTTTTCCGAGCGGATTCAGGAGTGCCGCCGCAAAATGGCTGTGGGCGAGCGCCGCGATGGCGTAGAACTCCGCCGCCTGCTCCGCCGAACCGTGGGCATTCCGCAGCGCGTCAACGGCTTTTTCGATATTGTCGAGAGGATTGATCCCGGCTTCACACAGCAAAATGCCGCTATAGGCGAGATAGTATGCTTGCCAAGGGTGTCCCGCGTCCGGCACATCTTTGGCTTCGAGCGCACACCTGAGAGTCTCGATCCGCTCAAACTCGCCCAAGGCGTCCGCCTCCAGGAGTTTGGATTCGAAGTCCATGAATTCTTCAATGGCGGTCATTGATTTTTTGGAGATTATATTCATTGGTTGACTGAGTCTCTGATATTGAGATTCCGCGAGTCAGGGACATTGCATATCGCATGCCGTCAACTGATCGATGTAATTCCCATTTTTTCTTGTCGTTCATTGTTCGCGCAGAGACATTGCAATCGAGCGGCGGGCCGCGGCAATGGCGGGCGGCGCCCCTCCCAGAACCGCGGTGATCAAGATGCCGAAAAACGCCGCGGCTATATGTATTGGCTCCACTGACAGCGAAAAAACGATGTCGTTGAAGCTGATGTGATTCAATAGCGAAGCTTGGAAATCGCCGAAAAAGACGAGCGCAAACACAACGGCGATGGCGCCGCCGAAGAGGTTTGCCAGGATGCCCTGAATGAAAACACCCATCGCGATGCCGCCAACCGGAAAACCGATGGCGCGCATGATGGCCATTTCACGTTTCCGCGCTTCCATCATGGTGTGCATGCTCTTGAGCGTCTCGAGGCTTGTGGCCGCAACCAGCATGACAATGCCGGGTATGGCTACCAAGTCAATGAATCCGGTCAATTCAGAAATTTGATCGGCATAGTATTCGCGCTGATTCTTAATGAGAATGGTTGTGCGCAACGAACCCCCCGAGAGATTGTTCTTGATTCGCATCGCATCGAATACATTGGTCGTGCCGATTCGGACGGATTGATATATGTCGCCGCGGTGAAACGCGTCTTGCAGCAATAGCGCGCCACCCCAAACTTCGGACTCCGCGACAGTCTCGCCCGCATCGAAGTGGCCGACTATCCGCCATTCCGCCTCGCCCAGCGCGATGGTCCGGTCGATGCCCAGCCATGGATGGCGGCCAGCCAGAGAGTTGCCCACTATCACCTCGCGCCGGCTTGGTTGAAACATGCGCCCATTGGTGATCCGCCACTGGCGCCGCAACTCGGTGGCCTCGGCGGAAACGCCCCTTAGCGCGGCCAGCAGGGTCTCGGCCGTGTCCGCTCCCGTCAACCTGATATTGGTGAACATTTCGGGCGAAGTGATGATCGTGGCTTGTACCGCTTGCCGCGCCTCCGCGGCGATGAAATCGACTTCTTGTGTCGAAAGGCTACTGGTGATTTCCGAAGTTGCGCCATTGCCGAGGACAATCAGAATTTCTTCGGCGCCGGCTTTGTTCAGCACGCCGCTCAGACCGATCCGGAGCATCAGGAAAATCATCACGACAAGCGCCACTGACGCGGCGCCGGCCACGATAGTCGCAACTTCGTACGGACGGTGCAAAGCACTCCGCAATCCCCAAACGGCGATATGAAGATCGGTGCTCGACATGTCAAGTTGCCGCCTTCAGGTTGCCGGCCAGATCAGTTTGAAACAGCTGGATCAGCGGCGCGAGTGAACCGATCGAGCCCAGAAGGGTCGCCGCGAGGGAAATCCGGACCGCGTCGAGGGCATTGAGTTCAATCTTCAACAGTTGTGATCCATCGGTCCAGCGATCTATGCCCCATGACAGGCCTTGCGCAAAAAGAAGCGCCAGCAGCACCGCGCCGGCGACAATCGCCAGGACTTCGGCGATCAGAATCGAGCCGAGGCGCAACTTGGAATATCCGACGGCGCTGAGGATCGACAATTCCCGGCGGCGTTCGATAATTGATTGAGCGAGCGAACTGGTCGTGAGCAACAGCACGACCATTACCACAATCGCCATTACCAGTCGTGTCACAAAGCTCAGATCGCCGAGCTGGCGCTGGAACGATTCAACAAACGCGCTTTCCCGCGAAGTGAAGGTCGGTGTGCGGCTGTTGGCGAAAATGGCGTCAATGGCGCTCTGAACCATATCGACATCACCGGCGGGCGCTACTTTCGTAACCGCGAAACTGAGTGTGCCGCGCCCGAACAATCTGTTTTTGTCCAGGAAATCATGCTTGATGAACATGGCGTTCGGATCGGTATCCGCCTGTTCCGGAGAGAAAATGCCGCCGATGACAAACTGCCAGCGATTATCCATATTGGTTTGCGGCCAAATCGTACTGGTGATCGTGACCAGGTCGCCGACGCGCCAGTTGAAGCGATCGGCGAGTTGATCGGTAATAAGCACCGCTCTGGGTTCATCGAGCCACATCCGACGTTCGGCCGGCGTCAATTCCACCGTGTTGTAGACTTGGAAATAGGTCGATTGCTCAATGGCGTATTGCGCGAATCTCACATCGGGCTGTTCGTGGTAACCCCCGAACCAAGTGACATATGTCACTTGGTTCACACCGGGAAGTTCCTTGATTCTCTCGGGCAAGGTCTGCATCAGCGGCTGGATAATCGACTGGCGGTTGATGGTCACCAAGCGATTGGCGTCATCCAGCTCCCGTTCGTAATCATAGGCGTTGCCAATGCCGATGATTACCGTGAAGCCAACGAAGGCCACGCATATGGGTATGACCGTAAGCGCCGTGTGCATCGGTTTGCGGGCCAGATTGCGCATGACGAATCCCGAAAGATTCATGTTTCGCCACCACGATCTTGCGCCTGGTCGACAACCAGTTGCCCCTTGTTCAGATTGATACTGCGGTCCGCCACCCGCGAAGCTTCCCGATCATGGGTAACCATCAATATGGTCTTGTTGAAATTTTCTTTAAGCGTGCGCAACAGCGTCAGGACCGCTTCCGCCGACTCTTTGTCGAGATCCCCGGTCGGTTCGTCGCACAGCAGAATCCGCGGGTCGGAGACAATGGCGCGCGCGATGGCCACCCGCTGCTCCTGACCGCCCGACAGCTCGCTCGGCCTGTGATTGAGCCTATCGCCGAGTCCCACCAGTTCCAATACCGCCTTGACCTTGTTCTTTCGCTCGGCGCCCGACAGACTTGTCAGCAATAGCGGAATTTCAACGTTCTGTTCGGCGGTCAGAAACGATATCAGGTTGTTGAACTGAAAAATGAAGCCGATATTTTCCGCCCGCCAACCGGCGCGCCGCCGGTCGGTGCCGTGAACCATCTCTTTACCGCCAACCAATATGCTGCCGGTGTCGGGTGTATCCAATCCTCCAATCAGGTTCATCAGCGTGGTTTTGCCCGACCCAGACGGCCCCATGAGAGCGACAAACTCGTTGGCTGCGATATCGAGGCTGACATCTTCAAGCGCTTTGACCTTGTTGGCGCCCTTGCGGTAAAACTTGGAGACATTTTGAATTTGGATATACATGGGCTTTCGGTTTACTCGACCCGGACTGATGTCCCTTCCTCCAGTGCGCTCTCGGACCACACGATGACCTAACGGGAGCCAATCCAGGGATCGATCACGCGCAACCAGCCACTTTCCACCGATTCAACCCGAACCGGCAATCGAGCGGCTTCATCGTCCCTGACAATATAGACGAAGTTCCCGCCTCCAGCCTGATGCACAGCGCTTTCGGGCAGCAAGATATCCTCATTGACCTGTGTTGCCGCGTCCTCCGCGGAAAAAAGCCCCGTGGCCCGAGACCCGGGTCGCAGAAACTCGTCAAGCTCGACCGCGGGTATGGCAACCACATTCAACGTGCCGGTCTGGGCATCGATGGAAGGGGCGATTCGCTTGACTATGGCGGGGATTTCCAGCCCCGCCACCGAAGGCAAGGTGACCGCGAGCCGACTATTCTTGTCGATAAGGGGCAGGAAGCGTTCATTGATTTCAAAATGGAACTCGGGTACCGACATATCCATGACGGTGCAGATGCCGGTGCGGGTGAAAGTCCCGCCGGACGATATGGGGGAGATGATTTCGCCCGCGTGGGCCGCGACATGCGTCACGATTCCACCGAATGGGGCGCGGATGGTCAAATCATCGAGTATCTGCCGCCGCAGCGCGATCTGCTGGTTCAACATGCTGATGCGGTGTTCGGTGGCGGACAATTCCGCTTCAAGGATTGCGACGCGACTTTCGCGTTCCTCGTAAGTCGCGGTGCTGATGGCGTCTTGCCCGAACAATTCCCGGGCCCGCGCCGCCTCGGAGCGCCCGAGCGCAAGCTCCGCTTCCTTGGCTTTGCGCAGCGCCAAGTGCAATTCAAGATCGCCTTGATCGAGCCGCAAGCGCGTTTCGGCCTGACGATCATCCAGATAAGCCACCGGCTGGCCTTCTTCCACGATGTCTCCCACTTCGACGAGCACCTCAAGCACGCGACCCACTTCATTCGCGGACACGGTCGCCACATCCGAAGCCATGACGTTGCCGACGACTTCGAGAGAGTTCGCGACCGCCGCCGGTTGCTGAACCCCGAAAATCTCGGACTTTACGGTGACGACGCGCGCGGTGGAAAAGGAGTGCCCCGCGAAGGCGAGCACCGCCACTGCCACCAACAACAGCACTCCCCCCGAGATTGATTTCCCGTTGTGGCGGCGGCGGATTTTCCCATCGGCCCCGAACCCGAGACGGCGCAGCTTGTCGGTAAGCGCCGACCGGTTGCCGGGGTTCGTCTCATTGTGGTTGGACATTGCGCTCATATGGCGCGCTCCCGGTTCAGACGCAACACACCGGTGGCGGTCCCGGCCAAGCCGACCAAGACGAGTATCAGGCACGGCCGGAATATTTCAAAGAGGCCGAATTCCCGCCAGACAGCGCCTTCGAGGGCAAGGATCGTCCATTTTCCCGGGCTGACGCTGCTGACAGCCTCCATCCATCCCGGCATAAGAAAATAAGGAATCATGCCGCCGCCCAGCATGGCGAACAGCAGCATGATGGTCCATGCCATCCCCGCCACGGC
Source organism: Pseudomonadales bacterium (assembly GCA_028279115.1). Lineage (GTDB taxonomy): Bacteria > Pseudomonadota > Gammaproteobacteria > Pseudomonadales > Pseudohongiellaceae > UBA9145. Next base: position 502 of record JANQSV010000105.1, on the reverse strand, counting down.
GCCAGGATCGCGTCCGTAACTGCCAATGGCCAGCATGAGCCCGGCGAAGCAAAAAGCGGCCGACAACACGGCGACGAGGAGAAAAGCGACCGAATGCAAGCTGATTCCAAACACCAGAACCCCGAAAAGGAAGACGACGGAGACGCCCAAGCCGATGGCGGCCATGCAGGAGAGGATTTTGGCGGCAAGCAACTTCCACATGGGAGTTGGAGAAATCTTGACCCTCAGCAGTGCGTGCTGCATCCGTTCGGCCGACAAGCTGGTGCTCATCATCGCGACACAGGTCAGTATCGACCACAAGGCCGCTTGGGGAATAGTGATCTCGAAAGCGGTCGCGGGGGCGGTTGTGTCGGTTTCAAAATCGTTGGCGGTCACCGCGATCGGTTCAAAACGGTATTGCGGGGCTGTTCCGCCGGCCTCCTTCATCCGCGCCTCGATCTGCCCCACGGCCGCGCTGAAAGCCGCCCCGGTCAAGATGCCTTTAGCTTCCGGGCGTCTGGGG
>JANQSV010000096.1 GCA_028279115.1 Pseudomonadales bacterium | reverse complement strand
CGGCCCACCGACCAGTAGCGAATTGTCGCCGACGGCACGGTGAGATAGTGTGCGACTTCCATGATGGTGTAGGCGGGAAGCGCTCGGGGATCGTCTTTGGTCAATTGATGCCTGGCCATTGGTCTCACTTGCAAACGAAATTGATCATCTGTGAGGTCGAGGCGAAATATACGCGATTCGCTATTCACATTCTATCGGCACCTGTTCGCAACCCCTGATTGAAGTCGTTCCTGGTATCGTCGCATGGGACACCGACCCCGCGGCATTAAATCCTGGCTCATTCACCAGCCGCTTGAGTTCGCCGGGCCAACCGAGGATGCGTTTGTCCGCTGTTAACAGCCTAAGGCCATCGAGCGCTGTCGCGACAATGAGTCGATCAGCGGGGTCGGGGTGAAATTCGTGGAGAACGGTCGCTTGGAGTCCGCTTTTCCCTTTGGCCAGCTTCCCACTCAATGTCCAGCGGATCAACGATGTCGCCTAAGATTTTGATCTTGTTCTTGTCCATGCCGAGCAGGCTGACAGGCTTCTCCGTTTTTCGCTTGCCGGTTTTGGTGTTCATCCGCATCTACCTGAATTCGTGGGTCAGTCCATTATAGCGTAGCGGCCCAGGGTCGATGTCCTCGCTTTGGGTTTCCGCTAGAATCGCGAACTCAAGAGCAATCCTTCGGCGGCGTTGCGCACGGCACGCGAGGACGCCGAGTCCGTGTAAGGGTAGGGCATCATGACTACGGTGACAGTTTCCCCCAAGTTTCAGATCGTCATTCCAAAAGAGATCAGGGATGCAAATGGAATCGTCGCAGGGCAAAAGATGCAGATGATCAGTTTCCGCGGCGGTATACAGCTTGTTCCGGTCCAGGCCATCGAGAAACTGAGAGGAACGCTAGAAGGCATAGACACACACATCGAGCGCGAAGCGGACTGACGATGAACCAACCGATTTCCAACTCAAGAGAGATTCAGTAATGACGGAACAGATTCAAGAACTGCTTGATTTGAGCGCTCTACCCGTTGCAATGTCGTTTTGCGACGAGCCGCCGGAACATATTCCACATGTGGGGAAGGCCGAGGCTTCCGGCTGCACCTACTGGCGGCGCGCCGCCGAAGGCGAATCCTTCTATACCGAGGCCGCCGATCATTACAACTGTCCGATAGGCTGCCACACACACAATGTCGAACTGCCTGCGGAGCGGGCCGGGGAACTGAATGACACACTGGGATTGATGGGAGAACTCGGCTACATCGCCATGGAGGAAGTGCCCGGCATTCCACGGCGCCAGGAAACCTTCCGCCGTGCGGTCTATTCTCCTCTGAAGGATGCCGCCGAAGTTCCCGATGTCGTCATCATCTCCGGTGAACCCAGGCAAATGATGCTGTTGGCGGAAGCCGCGGTCGCTGCCGGGGTCGGCATCGAGAACTCGGTGATGGGACGCCCGACCTGCGCGATGATTCCCGCCGTCATGCAGGCGGGCAGGAGCATGAGTAGCCTGGGTTGCATCGGAAACCGCGTGTACGCGGGTCTTCCCGACGACGAATTCTATTTCGCCTTGCCGGGCGAACACGTCCAGGCGCTTGTCGACAAGCTGGAAATGATCGTAAACGCGAATCAGGCGCTGGAAGAATATCACCGGCAACGGCAGGCGGAGATCTGACGTAACATTAACCCCGATACTCGTCGGACTTCCTGACATGTTCGAAAAGGGTACAACTGAGCGTGTGATCCTGGGGTCGTTCTCCTTCTTCATGGGCGGTCCCGCCATCGTAGCCGGCATCGTCCCGTACGCATTATCAAGTTGGTCGATGCAGCCGCCGCTGTTCGGTCTGCCGGGCGAGCAAGTAGCAGGCGGGGTGGCAGTCGTCGCGGGCTTGGCCTGCCTGCTGGACTGTTTCGCCCGCTTCGCCCTCGAGGGACGTGGCGCGCCATCACCGATCGAGCAGACCGAAGTGCTGGTAGTGTCCGGCCTCTACCGATTCGTGCGGAACCCGATGTACGTCTGCGTAGTAACCATCGTTGCGGGGCAGGCGCTGATATTGGGCCAGGCCATCCTGTTGGCCTACGCGGGATTGCTTATGCTCGCGTTTCACCTTTTCGTGCGGTTCTACGAGGAACCGCGACTCCGTAGACGATTTGAAGGATCGTATGAGGCCTATTGCCTGAATGTGCGGCGCTGGTGGCCACGCCTGACGCCGTGGCGCGGGTCGAGTTAGCAAGCTTTCTAACGATGATGGTGGCAGTGTGGACGGCGCAGTCTGCGAATGAGTTTCGGGAAGCCAATCCGGAGAGTCCTCGGAACGATCATGGTTGAATTAATACGCCATTGGCGTATAATCAGCGGCTATGGTAGTTATTGAAACTAGTGTTTTTACTAAGCGCATCAAGGAACTGATGAGTGATGATGAGTACAGAGCACTACAGGAATCGTTGATAAATCGCCCACAAATGGGCGATATCGTTCAAGGCACAGGAGGGCTGAGAAAGGTTCGCTGGACTCAGGACGGACAAGGAAAAAGAGGTGGTGTCAGAGTGATTTACTACTGGATGACAAAGCAAGAACACCTTTACATGGTGTATGTTTATCCTAAAAGTAAACAAGACGACCTGACGCCAGAGCAAAAGAAGAAACTTAGATTGATAGTGGAAGGGTGGTCAGATGGAAAATAAGCTGTTCAACGAGTTGCTGGCCGGTGTGCAGGAGATGGACGATATCGTCCGAGGTAAGAAATCCGCCGCCAGGGTCACCGAGTTTCCAGAGCCGGAAGTCAAGCTGATCCGTGAAAAGGTTGGGTTGAGCCAGAATCGCTTCGCCATGTTGATCGGCGTCAGCAAACGGACACTGGAAAACTGGGAGCAAGGGCGAAGACATCCATCTGGCCCTGCGAAGGCCCTGCTGAGAATCCTGGACACCGACCCGGAGCACGCCGTTCGCGCGCTACACAGATAAGCGGTGACTAGCGTTACAGTTCCGAAGGTAAAAACAGCGCCGTTGGTACCTCAAACGAGTCCCTCTGTTCATTGGTTATGACCAGGGATTCGTCATCTAGCCAAGTAATGGCTTCGACCTGTCTGGCGGAATCTATATCCAGTTGCAATCGGCGAGAAGATGCCGACAGCCAAGCATCGCCCGTTTCAGGGCGCTCGAAAAGCCAGACTGCGGTGTAGGAAAGCACGGCAAGGGTCTCCCCATCCGGCGACAACTCGGCCGCAGTTGCGGAAGTGAGGTCGGGATGGTGATCGATCAAGGTCAGTGCGTTCGACGCTGTTTCAGATTGCGAATCAAGTCGATAGAGGTTCGCTCCCGGTTGTGGCTGCTGAATCGGAACCGGTTGCCGATGCTTGGTAATTGCATACAGGCTGTTGTCGGCAAAGAACAGGCTCTCGCTGTCGAAATGACGTTCCAGCGGGGGAAAACCGGTCTGTTCGGGATAATGCACCGGAATAAAGCGGGTCGCGGTCGCAGCCTGCGTGTCGCTCAATGAATCCCAGGGCACGACATAGATGCCAAGATTTCGCCGGGCGTTGCGGTTATTGCCCATATCGGCGATGTAGAGGTTTACGCCGTCGCTGGTGACATCTTCCCAGTCCTGGTTGACCGCGTTCTCGATACGCACTCCGGGCCAAGGCTCCTTGCCGGGTTCTACCTCTTCGCTGTGATAATCGTTGGCGAGGTTTTCGGGAATCTGCACTCGTCCTTGCGCGTCAATTGCAAACAGCCGCGGTTCGTCTCCGCTGTCGTTATGTACCCAAAAGGAGCCGTCGAGCGGATTCTGAACGATGCCACTTATTTCATCGATGGGCTCGAATTCAACCCGATGAGAAACTTCCAGCCGATAACCGCTCTCGTCCTCGCTGCCACAGGAAGCAAGTACAGCCAGAGCAGTGGCCGTACACGGAAAGATTAGAAATTGACGAAATCGCAGGGCCATCATGGATCCTTGATTGCAGGGTGAAGCCCATTCATTGTGCGGCCCGGGAATTACAACTCCAAGTTAAAACCACAACGCGGCCGCTCCGATGATTCGGGAATTCGACGGGAAGATTGACCTGATTCTTCAAACCTTCTCATTGTTTCCGAAATTGGCGGCACTCCCCATTCCCGTCTTTCCTCATCTGTCGTTTCAGGATCGACGGGGGCGAATTCCAGATAACGCGTCTCCGGATTCAATGCGAAATGCGTCCCGTACTTTTGCGGCTGACCTTGGCTTACGAAGTACTTGTCGATCGTCACTGCCGCCAGTGACCGAGCTGGCCTGTATCCGCTCTCCGCCGCTGACTTCGCCAGGAAGTGAGCGATCAGATAGTTCTCGGCGCTGACACTTACCGATTCGAATGTGGGCGTGTGCTGCAGGACCAGCGCCGCGTAGTACTTGGACTCCGGAGTCGTAATCAATCCCTCGCCAAGAAGCTCAAGAACCCTGAGCCTCCTGGCAGCATCACCGCATGGATCTTGAGGCTCGGTCGCACCGCGTCGGGAAGCCTGATCCGCCTCGAAAGCGGCTCGCAATTCCTCTTGAGCGGCTTCTACGGCCGCTTGGTCTTGCGCGAAGCAAAACGAGGATGCAATCAGCAAGATTGCGGCGAGCAGATTTTTCATTATCCGCTTTCGCCCCGGGTCTTCGGGTGCGCAAGCAGCCATTCGACTACTTGCTCGGCGAAGGTGTCCGAGAGGATTGGCGAGTGGGCGCCGGCGGGGATGGTCCACAGCTCGGCGGAGCCGCCGGACTTGCAGCCGGCCTCAAATAGATAGGTGCCGGATTCATGGCCGGGCAGGCTCGCATCGAGATCGCGCAATTCGCGTCCCGCGCCTTCCATCGAGCAGCCGTTGTAGGACGCCCAGCGCCGGATGCTGTTGAGCGCGCCGGGGTAGCGGGTGTCCTGGATATCGCCGCCGCCGTAGATGATCACCGAATCGGCGGTGCCGTGGATCTGCAGGATGTGCACGCCGTTGGGCGGCGCGTCGCGCATTTCCATGTGGTTGGCGCCGGCGAGGCTGACGATCGCCGCGATCGTGTCCGAGTGCTCGTAGGCCATGCGGAAGCTCATGAAACCGCCGTTGGAATGGCCGACCAGGTAAACGCGGTTCTCGTCGACGTTGTACTCGGATTTCATCGCTTCGATGATCGAAGCAATGTGGCCGGCGTCGTCGACTTCGGATTCATAGAAATTGCAGCAGGCGTCGCTGGCGTTCCAGAAGCGGTTCTGGTCGCCGCCGGACTCGCGTGTGCCGTCGGGGGCCACGAACAGGAAGCCGTAGCTGTCGGCGAGTTCGCTGAAGCCCATGTAGCTGTCCTGGTTGGCGCCGCTCGACGTGTATCCGTGCAGCAGCACCAGGAGCGGCGCCGGAGTGCCGTCGTCGTAGCCTTCGGGTACGGTGACCGGCAGCTCGCCGCGGCCGAGGTCGATTGACTGCGCGGCCAGGCTGCCGGCGAACAGCATTGCGCAGGCGGCGAGCAGGATTTTGCTGATTTTCATGAAGATTTCCTCGATTGTTGAGTTCGATTGCTTCTCGTTGTCGATACGGTAGAACGGCGAGCGGTCAGGTTCCATCCGGCTTGAGCAACACCTTGCCGGTAGTGCGCCGGCCTTCGAGCGCCTCGTGGGCGGCGCGGACCTCCGAGAGCGGGTAGAAATGCTCCATCCGCAGACGCAGGCGGCCCTCGCGGATCCAGTTGAAGACGTCGCTGCTGCGTTCGATGAGTTCCTCGCGCTCGGCGATGTAGTCGAACAGGGCCGGGCGGGTCAGAAACAGCGAACCCCTGGCGGCGAGGCTGGCGGGATTGAACTCGGTCACCGGTCCGCTGGCGTTGCCGTATAGCACCATGTAGCCGCGTTTGCTGAGGCAGTCGATGCTGTTCTCGAATGTGGCCTTGCCGACTGAGTCGTAAGCGACGGTGACGCCTTCGCCGCCAGTGATGCGTTTCACTTCGGTCTTGAAGTCCTGTTTTGTATAGAGAATCACCTCGTCGGCGCCGGCGGCCGCGGCGAGTTCGGCCTTGGCTTCGGTTGAGCAGGTGCCGATGACGAACGCGCCCGCGTTCTTTGCCATCTGGATCAGCAGCAGGCCAACACCGCCCGCGGCGGCGTGGATCAGGCAGCGGTCGTTCTTGCCCAATTTGTAGGTGGTTTGGCTCAGATAGTGCGCGGTGCAGCCCTGCAGCATGGCGGCCGCGCCTTCGTCGTATGAAACCCCGTCCGGGATGGGCACGAGCCGGTCTTCCTGGGTCTTGACGTAGTCGGCGTAGGCGCCCATGACGTTGGTGAACGCGACCCGGTCGCCCGGTTTCAGGCTTTTCACGTCGGGGCCGGCCGCTACCACGCTGCCGGCGCCTTCCATGCCGAGCGTCGTGGGCAGCGGAATCTGGTACAGGCCCGAGCGCTGGTAGGTGTCGATGTAATTGAGACCCGCTGCTTCGATCTTGACCAGCACTTCATGGTCGGCCGGGGAAGGAACATCCAATTCCTCGACGGACAACACTTCAGGTCCGCCGAACTCGTTCACGCGCACTGCTTTCATATTCTGGTTTTCGCTTCTTGTTTCTCAGGAGCCCAGGAAGCGAATCAGTTCCGCGTTCACGATGTCGGGCGCTTCCTCATGCGGGTTGTGGCCGATGCCCGGGATGTTGACGACCTCGCCATTGGGAAAAATCTCCGCGGCGTTTCGCGCTTCTTCGGCGTATGTCGGGTAGTCTTCCGCGCCGCCCAGGATCAAGGCCTTGGTCTCGATGTGCTGCCAGTCGTTGACTACGGTGTCCATGCCGCGCATCTGGCCGGTCAGCCGGCTCACATAAGCCAGGCGCGGCCAGTCGCCGCTCAGCCGGTTTCCGTAACGGATTCGCATATGTTCGGCGAACTCCGGATGCCAGTTGACATAGTTCCCATCCGCCCAGCGCAGCAGGCCGGCATAGACTTCGTCCATGTCCGGATTGACATCGACTTCACCGGTAAGCGGCTGAAAGCCCCGGCCCTTGCGGCCGTCCGTAAGGCCTACCTGGTTGATGGTCACCACATGGGTCGCGCGTTCCGGGTAAAGGAAAGCGAACCGGGTCACCATCTGGCCGCCGATGGAATGGCCCACGACCGCCGCCTGTTCGATGCCGAGATGATCCATCAAGCGCGCGGTGTTGGAAGCCCAGAGGTTGATGCTGTAGGGAATGACCGGCTTGGAAGATTTCCCCCAGCCCAGACGATCCTTGGCGATTACCCGATAGCCCGCTTCGCTCAGCGCCGCAATCTGTTTCTCCCAATACCAGCCGTAATAAAGCCCGCCGTGATGGAAGATGACCGTGCGGCCATTGGCGGGCCCGGAGGGCGCTACGTCCATGTAAGCGAGCCGGACGTCCTGGTTGTAAACCCGAAAGTCCATGTAGCTGACCGGATAGGGATACTCGATCTCCTCCAGATTGATGGAAACGGGCCCCCAATCCGCGGGAGGCGAAGAGGGTGGCGCCGACTGGGCGGATACCGCGCCAGCCGTGAAGATGGCGAAAAACGCCAGAAGCACTCTGAACGGATGAGGATGGATCATGTTTCCTCCGACTGGTCGATTAGTTGGATGCGCTGCCTACTGCCTCGACGCCGGCCAGGGCCGCTTCTTCGTCCTGCGCGGCAGTGACGCCGCTGACGGCAATCGCGCCGACACGCTGGCCGTCGACGAAAATCGGAACGCCGCCGGCAAAGGTGACGCCGCCTTCGATTTCTTCCATTTCGCCGGCTCCGACCCGCTGGCCGTATTCACCGGAGGAGAGCCCGGTTTCGTTCACCACCAGCGCCTTGCGGGAAGCGAATTCAAAAGTGCGTCCGCCCGCGCCGTCGATGCGATGCAGCATGACCGGATTGTTGTTCTGATCGGTAACGAGAATGGTCACGTTCCAGCCCTGATCGCGGGCATAGGCTTCCGTCGCGGCCATCGCCTGCATGGCCATGTCATAAGTCATCAGTGA
>JANQSV010000095.1 GCA_028279115.1 Pseudomonadales bacterium | reverse complement strand
ATCGCGCCGGCGTGCAGTCTGTCCTCGATGACAGCGGACATCATGCGGCGGCCTTCTTCGTCGAGATGTTCGTTCGGCTCGTCCAGAAGCAGAAGCGGCGGATCGGCAAGCAGCGCCGCCGCCAGTCTGACGCGCTGCACCATGCCGGACGAGAACGTGGAGACCCGGTCGTGCATGCGGCGGGCCAACCCGACGGATGCGAGCGTTTCCTCGATCCGCTGCTCCTCGTTCGCAAAGCGGCGGGCTCGGGCGATAAACCGCAAATTCTCCCGAGGAGAAAACCCTGCGTATACATTCACGTACGGCGCTACGAGGCCGGCATGCAGGGGATGCGCTTCCTGCGACAGGCCGGTCCCGTTCACGCGGAGCGAAACGCTTCCTTCGCTCGGCGACATCACCCCGGCCAGAATGCGAAGCAGGGTGGACTTGCCGGATCCGTTGACGCCGGTCACGGCAAGGCACTCGCCGCCGGACAAGGAAAACGAAAGGTCCCGGAACAGGAGCCGCCTGCCGAACCGGCGGGCAACACCGCATACGTCCAGAACCGGCAAGGCATCCCGGGGCTGTGTCATTCGTTTTGACATTCGACTATTCTGCCTGCTGCAAACCGGCGAGCACAGTGCGAAAACTACTCAGACCCGCTTCCAGGTTTTCAACAATATCTTCTGCAATATCTTCAGGATCGGGCAGGTTCTCCAAATCCATCAGGCTCTGGTCCTTGAGCCAGAAAATGTCGAGGCTGGTCTTGTCACGGGCTATTATTTCCTCATAACTGTAGGAACGCCAGCGGCCTTCAGGGGCATTCTTCTCGTCCCATGTTCCTTGGCGCTTGTATCGATTTTCAGGGTTGTAACAACTGACAAAATCCGATAGATTCTCGAAACGCATCGGCTTCTTCTTCAGCGTGTGATGCACGTTGGTCCGGTAGTCGTAGTACCAGACCCGCCTTGTCCAGGGATCCGGACTGGCCTCACGGTTATCGAAGAAGATCACGTTGGCCTTAACGCCTTGCGCGTAAAACACGCCCGTCGGAAGGCGCAAGATGGTATGCAAGTCGGTGTTGTCAAGCAGCTTCCTGCGAATGGTCTCGCCGGCGCCACCCTCGAACAGCACATTATCGGGCACAACGACGGCGGCACGACCAGTGGTCTTGAGCATCGTACGGATGTGCTGTACGAAATTAAGTTGCTTGTTGGAAGTAGTCGCCCAGAAATCCTGCCGGTTGTAGGTGAGGTCGTCTTTCTCCTGTTCGCCTTCCTCGTTGGTGAAACTCATGGAACTCTTTTTGCCGAAGGGTGGATTCGCAAGGACATAATCAAAGCGCTTGCCGTCATCGGCCACCAGCGAGTCATTCGGCGATATGGACACGCCACCATCGATCTCGCCAATGTTGTGCAGAAACATGTTCATCAGGCACAGACGGCGCGTGTTTGCGACGATCTCGTTGCCATAAAATGCTTTGTGCTTCAGGAACGCTTTCTGCTCCTTATCAAGGCTGAAATTTTCAGGGTTCGTTATGAAATTGTAGGCGCCCAGAAAGAACCCGCCCGTGCCGCAGGCCGGATCGGCGATAAGCTTGCCCGGTTCAGGACGCACGCATTCGACCATGGCGCGAATAAGCGGGCGCGGCGTGAAATACTGGCCCGCGCCCGACTTGGTATCTTCGGCGTTCTTCTCCAGGAGTCCTTCGTAAATATCCCCTTTTATGTCGGCGCCCATGGTCACCCACTCGGTGTCGTCCACCATGGCGATGAGTCGGAACAGCTTTGCCGGGTCCTGAATCTTGTTCTGGGCCTTGGTGAAGATCTGGCCCAGCATGTTTGTCTCGGTACCAAGTTCGCGAAGCAAGGCGACATAATGGGCTTCGAGCTCCGCACCCCTTTTCGACTTCAGGCTCCGCCAATTGAATTCGTCCGGGATGCCGACGTCGCGGTTGTGGGGCGGTCTGGCGTACTCGTCGGCCATCTTGAGAAAGATCAGATAGGTGAGCTGCTCCAGATAGTCACCGTAGCTCACCCCGTCGTCGCGCAGGGTGGTGCAGAAGCTCCAGACTTTGGAGATGATGGGGGCGGTATTCATTTGGCAGCATCTCTTGTTTTGAGTCGCACAGCCAGCGCCTCGCCAGCGACAGTGCGACGGTAGCGCTGATTGCGGCTTTTCGGCTTGTCGGGGATGGTCATTTCGATCAGACCAGCCTTGATGGCGGGTTCAAGGTATGCAGAAGTGAAGTGACTGCGATCCCGCAACTTCATTGCCTCTTGCAATTGGGAGCGATTCATTTCTCCCGTGAGAAGCGCGATCAGGCGTTCAACATGTTGTGTGACATGTGGGGTATCATGTGGGGTATCATGTGGGGTCGCCACGAGTAATGCTCGCTCATGCGCTGGCAACCGCACCAGAAACCAAGTCCTATCCTCGTCGCTCTCGAAGACCGGTTCTGGGGAACCGTTCTGCCGCACACTCTGCGAATTCCAGCCAGCTTTGTACCCGACGCGCTCACCTTCAATGGTGCGCTGGCGCAGAAGATGATCGATGTTGAGGGGAAGTTTGCCGGTCATGTCGTTGCCGTCGTGCGTTTGCGTTTTGCCCGCGTGTTTTTTTGAGACCGCGCGGTTTTTTCGGCTTTGATTCGGTCCAGCAGAACGGATGCAGGCTCGTCATCCGGGTCTTGCGGGACGAGTTGGCCGGAGAAGGCTTT
>JANQSV010000090.1 GCA_028279115.1 Pseudomonadales bacterium | reverse complement strand
GATCCGAAACATGGCGAAATGATAATTCATCCAGCCTCGGGGTTGCCACCGAGCGCGTGCTGCGATTCCTCCACCCGTCATTCTGCGCGGAGCGAAGCGGAGTCGCAGAATCTCGCAGGGTTTGTGGCTTCGATCCGTCGCCGTCGGGCTGTGGGAGGTACAGCGGACGCCGTAAATACGGTCCAGCCGCCAAGCACAGCTTGGCGTCGTTCCGGCTGCGCATGAAGCTGCGCTTCATAAACGCTTGCCCGCACCCATGTAGGCTTCGAGTTCGACATCCTGTCCCGCACGCCCGCTGTACCTCCCACAGCCCGACGGCGACTCACATTGTGCAAGTCTGCAACTCAGTTTTTTCCTGGATTGACTCGGCGCGAAAAATCCACAAAATGCCGCAGTTGGAAACTTCGCAGGCAGGACAATGAACAAGCCCTTTCTGATATTGCAACTTCGACCCGAGGACGACACCGCCGATAGCGAGTTGCGGAAGATCTGCCACTACGGACAAATCGATCCGTCGGGCGTCCGCCGCATCCGTCTCGAACGGGAGCCGAACCCGGAGGTCAAGCTTGACGAACACTGTGCCATCATCGTCGGTGGCAGTCCTTTCGATCTGAGTACGCCGGCGAACCGGAAGTCGGAATTGCAAGTCGCCATCGAGGATTTTTTCCGCCGCTTGCTCGACGAAGTGATCGAACGCGATTTCCCTTTCCTGGGCTGCTGTTCGGGCAACGGACTGCTCGGCAACCATCTGGGGGCCGGAATTTCCGGGAAATACGCCGAGGATGTCGGCGGTGTCGATATCGAGATCACCGAAGCCGGACGCGAGGATCCGCTGCTGGCCGGAATGCCTTCCGTCATCCGGGTGCTGGTCGGCCACAAGGAAGCCTGCGACGAGACGCCTCCGGGCAGCACACTGCTGGCGAGCGGCGGATTGTGCCCGGTGCAGATGTTCCGCGTCGGCAACAACGTCTACGCCACCCAGTTCCACCCCGAAGGCGATTTCGAGGGATTCGACATGCGCATCAACGCATACAAGCATCATGGCTACTTCCCGCCGGAAACCATCAAGGTCCTTTCCGACCGCATCCGCGCCGAACACACGCCCGAGGCGCAGGAAATCCTGCGCCGATTCGTCGCGCGCTGCCGGGGCTCAACTCCCCCGAAGGGGAGTTGAGCCGGATTGTTGTCAGCGGTGAAACTCACGGGTTATAAATGTTGTTGCGGAAGCGTCATACTCAAATGTTTATTCGCATACTTCCACTTTCAATCCTGCTCGTCACGGGCGTTGCGCCGGCGCTTGCGGACGAGGCGCGGGTCGCGGTCGCGGCGAATTTTTCGAGGCCGGCGGAAATGCTCGCCGAACAGTTCGAATTGCTGCAACCGCATGCAATAGAACTGGTATTCGGCTCTTCGGCGCGGTTTTACGCGCAGGTGCAAAACGGCGCGCCGTTCGACGCCTTCCTGTCCGCGGACCTGGAAAAACCGCGGTTGCTGACCGAAGAAGGATTTGCCGCGGCGGACAGTTTGCGGGCCTATGCGATCGGGCGCCTGGTGCTCTGGACGGCCGAGCCATCGCTCGAAATCGGCGGCGAATCGCTGACCGCGAACGCCGGCGGCAAGATCGCGCTGGCGAACCCCAAGCTCGCGCCATACGGTCTCGCCGCGCGGGAAGTGATCGACAATCTCGGTCTGGGCGAACAACTCGCCGACAGCCTGATCATGGGCGAGAACATTTCACAGGCTTATCAGTTCGTCGCCACGGGCAATGCGCCGCTCGGATTCGTCGCGCTGTCGCAAGTGGGGAGGAACGGCGTCATCGAGCGGGGCTCGGGCTGGCTCGCGCCGGCGGAATTGCATGCGCCGATCCGCCAATATGCCGTGTTGCTGAACGAGGAGAACGCCGCCGCCAGCGCTTTTCTCGAGTTTCTGCGCGGCCCCGAGGCGCGCCGCATCATTTACAGTTTCGGCTATGCCATGGACGCTGCCGAACCATGACTTCCCCGCCTCCGCCGCCCGGAATCGGCGCACAGATTCACCAGACCGTTGCGGAGGCTCGGGAGTGATGCTGTTTTCGCCGGATAATCTGCAAGCCATCTGGCTGACCTTGCGACTGGCCACGACCGCGACCTTGCTCCTGCTGTTGATCGGCACGCCGCTGGCGTGGTGGCTGGCGCGCACGCATTCCTGGCTGCGCGGCCCGGTGGCCGCCATCGTCGCCCTGCCGCTCGTGCTGCCTCCCACGGTGCTCGGTTTCTATCTGCTGCTCGCCCTGGCGCCCGCCGGCCCGATCGGCCAACTGACCAGGGCGCTCGAGCTGGGCAGTCTCGCGTTTACCTTCGAAGGCCTGGTCATTGGCTCGATCCTCTACTCCCTGCCCTTCGTCGTGCAGCCGATCCAGAACGCCTTTCACGCCATGGGCGACGATCCGCTGGAAGTCGCGGCGACATTCGGCGCGGGTCCCTGGCGGCGCTTCTTCACCGTCGCCATCCCGCTCGCGCGGCCCGGCTTCATCAGCGGCTCGATTCTCGGCTTCGCCCATACCGTTGGCGAGTTCGGCGTCGTCCTCATGATCGGCGGCAATATCCCCGGCGAGACCCGGGTGGTTTCGGTGCAGATCTACGAACAGGTCGAGGCGCTGCAATTCGGCGAGGCGCACTGGCTGGCGGGCTCCATGGTCGTTTTCTCCTTCCTCGTGCTGCTGGTCGTGTACGGCTCGCTCGGACGCCGGGCGATCCCCGCCATGAGATTCGGAAGCTAGAGTCTTGCAGGCGCGTATTCATTACACGATCGCGCAGCCCGCGGGCGGTCGCTTCCAACTCGATCTGGACGCGGACATTCCGGCGACGGGAATCACCTGCGTTTTCGGCGCCTCCGGCTCGGGCAAGACCACCTTGCTGCGCTGCCTGGCGGGACTCGACCGCCCGCAAGCCGCGCGGATTACGGTCGACGGCGAGGTCTGGCAGGACGAAACCCGCTTCGTGCCGACGCATTTGCGCCGCATCGGCTACGTATTCCAGGACAGCAGCCTGCTGCCCCATCTCAGCGCGCGGCGGAATCTTCACTATGGCCGGGATCCCGGCAACGGCGCCGATACAGCGGACGCCGTCAAGCTGCTCGGAATCGAACACCTGCTCGACAAACTCCCGCGGCAGTTGTCGGGTGGCGAGCGGCAGCGCGTCGCGCTGGCCCGGGCGCTTTTGAGCAAGCCGCGCCTGCTCTTGCTCGACGAACCGCTTTCGGCGCTCGACGTGGCGCGCAAGCGGGAACTGCTGCCCTATCTGCAGCGTCTGCCGGAAGAACTCGATTGTCCCATCGTTTATGTAACGCATTCGCCCGATGAAGTCGCCCGGCTCGCGGCACATGTCATTGTGCTTGACGACGGAAAATGCGTTGCGCGCGGCTCGGTCACCGAACTGATGGCGTCGCGCCGGCTGCCGGTCAACGCGGCCGGAGAAAGCGGCGTTGTGCTTGAAACCACGATCGCCGGCCATGAAGCGAACTGGAATCTCGCGGCAGCGGAATACGCCGACGGCAGGATGCTCATTCCCGATCCGGGCGTTGCAATAGGCGGCCTGGTGAGGCTGCGCATTCTCGCCCGCGACGTCAGCCTGAGCCGCGCGGAGGAAGCGCATTCGAGCATTCTCAACCGCTTGCCCGCCACGGTGGATCGAATCGAGGAGTCACCCGGCACCGCCATGTGCATGGTGCATCTGCGGGTCGGCGAAAGCACCAGGCTGCTGTCGCGCGTTTCGCGCAAATCCGCCCGGCGGCTCGAATTGGCCCCGGGGAGCCCGATCTTTGCCGAAATCAAGTCCGTGGCGATCCTGCAATAACGGGACGCTGGATTCTGCGACTCCGCTTCGCTTCGCGCAGAATGACAAAGGGGGTGCTTCGCTACGCGCAGAATGACGAAATGGGGGCGCTTCGCTACGCGCAGAATGACGAAGTGGGGGTGCTTCGCTTCGCGCAGAATGAGAGTCGGGATCTGCACAATGTGAGTCGCCGTCGGGTGGCGGATCGAAGCCACTTCTCAACAGGATCTCGGCGAGGCTAAGCCTCTTGCAAGCGCGGATCCCCGTCTTCAACGACATAGGAACGGCGGATGCTTATCGGCTCTCCGGGCACGGTCACCCGCGGCAGCACCTTGAAATCCGCGCGCCATTGCGCCGGCGTGATCGTGTTCGCGACGTAGCCGCGCTGGGAATTGTGGAACTTGACGTGCGGGTTGTTGGCGAGCAGCGCCGCGCCGTAGTCGTTGCTGTCCTCGCCGTCGCCGCCGGAACTGATCGAAGAACCGACAAATTCCGTACCGACGACGGTTGACGCCGGATCGTCGAAATCGAGTTTCAATTCCGCCGCCCAGTGGGAATGGATATCGCCGGTGATCACGACCGGATTCGGCGTGCCGACATCTGCCAGGGCCTGCAGCAATTCCCGCCGCTCGAAGGGATAGCCGTCCCAGATGTCCATCGGCCATAGTTGCTCTCCATTGTCGCCGACCGAACGCAGACCGGCCATCATGATCTGCTGCGCCAGCACGTTCCAGCGCGCATCGGCGCTGCCGAGACTGTCGAGCAGCCATTGTTTCTGCGCCCGGCCAAGCAAGGTGCGAGACGGGTCCTGATGCCCGGCGCAACTCGGCCGGCGGCCGTCTCCGCAGGCCTGATCGCTGCGATACTGCCGCGTGTCGAGCACGCTCATTTCCAGCAACTTGCCGAAACGAAGGCGCCGGTGAATCGGCATGTCCGGGCCTTGCCGGCCCACCGGCAGACGCACGGGCATGAATTCGTACCAGGTCTGATACGCGGCGCCGCGGCGAATCAGCAATTGTTCCGGAGTCTGTTCGTCTTCGGCGATCATCGCCGCATAATTGTTGTCGACTTCGTGATCGTCCCAGGTCACCGCCCAGGGCGCCGATGCGTGGGCGGCTTGCAGATCCGGGTCCGAGCGATAGGTTTCGTAGCGCGCGCGATAGTCCGCCAGAGTCTGGATTTCCGGTCCCTCGTGACGCCGCACGAGGTTCTCGCCCCAGGAACTTTCGTAGATGTAGTCGCCCAGGTGGACGATGAGATCGAACCCTTCGTCGGCCATGTGGCGGTAGGCGGTGTAATAGCCGTGTTCGTATTGCTGGCAGGAGGCGAAGGCGAAGCGGAAACGGTCGACTTCGTCGGCGCCGGAGGCGGCGGTGCGCGTACGGCCGGCCTGGCTGGCGATGCCGCCGATGCGCCAGCGATAGAAATACTCCGCGCCGGGCCGAAGGCCGCGCACGTCGGCGTGGGCGGAATGGCCGAGTTCAGGCGCCGCGGCCACGCTGCCGCTGCGTTCGATATTGGAAAATCCGGCATCGGCGGCGACTTCGTAATCGATTTGCAAAACATCCATGTCAAGGCCCGCCTGGCGCAGCACGGCCGGGTCGAGCCGCGTCCAGAGGACCACCGAATCGGGTCCGGGATCGCCTGAGGCCACGCCGAGATAGAAGGGATCTTCCGGCAGACTGTTGACCCGGCGGGCGGCGCCATGGGCCAGCGCCGGCAGGGCGCCAAGGGCCAGCGCGGCATACAGGCGGGTTGAATGGGCAAGAAAATGCCGCCGTGAGACACGGCGGCGAGAATTCAGGATTCGCATGGCGCAACTCCGTTGGCTGATAGGCTGGTGGCACATGTTGTTCGAGGGATCGCCCCCATGTGCCAGATCAGTCTAGCCGAGTTGCGCGGGCGACGCATGCGCCGTTCCAGCCGCTGCGCACAGTGCAGCGTCGCTCAAGCTGCGCACGAAGCTGGCGCTTCGTAAACGCTTGCCCTCGTTCCAGCCGCCGCGCGCAGCGCAGCGTCGCTCGGGCTGCGCACGAAGCTGGCGCTTCGTAAACGCTTGCCCTCGCCCTACATACCTCCTGTGAGCTTGGACAGTTCGAACGCCACCATCCCGACGATCAGCAGGATCTGAGCGATGGTCACAGCCGTCTTCGCAACGGGCGAGAGCCGGTTCACGAAACGGGCTATGGGCAGATAAAAATGGTGATAACGATAATGCATGACTGTATCTCCCATTTGCTCAAACGTCCTCTTTTGCTGGAAAGTTACCTGTTGCTACCGCGAACGAGGCGCATACTACAGTCGCCGGTTCCGCATTACTTTCGATTTTCCCCGAACAGCGGCGCCGGCTCGGTCAATAACGAGCGGTCGGCGGAGCGGTCCCGTTACGCGCTTCACCGAGAATATGGGGGCGTTCACCGAATCGCTCGAACCAAGGCGGGCGGCGCCGGGTAGGCTTGCTTTCACGCTGGAAAAACAGGAGGCAGCAGATGTCCGAACCTGATTCCCCGCAAAGCAGAAAAACCATCGCTTATGTCCTGGTGGCGATCGCCGGCCTGCTGATTCTTTCCAATGTCGGCCTGTTCAGTTTTATCGGTCTGACCGACGTGATCGGCGCGCTGTTCCGACTGCTTTTCAATTCGATCCCCTACATTCTCACCGTGGCGGGCGTCTTCTGGATCGCCCGCTCAGGCAGGCGCAAAGCTCCGACGATGGCCTGGCTGCTTACGCTTTTCGGAGCGGTCCTCATCGTTTCCCAGCTCGAACTGCTCGGCCTGTCTTTCGGCGACATGCTGGCGCCCATGATCCTGCTCACCGTCGCCTTTTTCCTCGTCAACCCCCGCAACCTCCTTCCCCGCAGATTCAATACCAGCAACGAAGATCTCGATCCGGAAGAACAGGAAATCAAGCTGTTCGCCTTCATGGGAGGCGGCGAATTGAAATACCACTCCCGGCGCCTCAGGGGCGGCGAGGTCATGGCTGTCTGGGGCGGATACGAAATCGATTTCAGCGAGGCCGACATGGAGGGCGACTCGATGCAATTGAACCTGTATTGCATCATGGGCGGTGTCGAGATAACCGTGCCCGCAAACTGGAAAGTCGAGAAGAGCGACGCCATGTGTATCATGGGCGGTTACAGCAACAAGACGCGGGATATGGCGGAAGAGTTGAATTTGCCGTCAAAGACCCTGGTTGTCACCGGACTCGCGTTGATGGGCGGAGGCGAAATCCGCAACTGAGCGATCCGGCCTCTTTGGGAATCCAATGCATCCATTATTCAGGACACCCAACCGCGTCATCGCGCTGCTGGTTGGCTGGAGCTTGCTCAGCGCCGGCCTGTCGGCGCTGGTCAGCGGCATTACCGATATCCCACTCGCGCGCAGCCTGACCTTGTTCGCGCCGATGTATTTCCTTTGGCTGCTTTTCCTGATTCCCAACTATTATCTCTGCCGCGCCTTGCCGCTGGACAAGGGCGCGTGGACTACCGTGATCGGCACTCAGACGGCCATCCTTCTGGCGACCGCATTGATCTGGGCGCTGCTGGGCCGGGGGTTCGCGCTGATACTGGATTCGTTCAGCGAATCCGTCCCCTATCTCGATTACTTCTCCGGGGCGCTGTTCACCAATCTGGTCATCTTCGCCGGTCAATACGAGTTCTCCGCGCTTTTGCACTACCTCCTCATCGCCCTGCAGCGCGGCCGCGACCTCGAACAGCGGGCCCTGCAACAGGAACTGTTGACGAGCAAGGCCGAACTGCGCGCCCTGCGCGCCACGATTCACCCGCATTTCCTCTTCAACGCGCTGAACGTGCTGGCTAACATCACCGATTCGGAATCGGCCCAGGCCCGCAACTTCTGCGTGCGGCTGGCGGATTTCCTGCGTTACAGCGTGGCCTATGGCGACCGGCCGACGGCCACGCTCGGCGCCGAACTCGAACACGTGCAAAACTACCTGAGCATCGAGCGCGAGCGCTTCGGCGAGCGGCTCTGCACCGATATCGAGGCGTCCGAGGAATTGCTGGACACTCCGGTCCCGTCGCTGATGCTGTTTCCGCTGGTGGAAAACGCCATCAAGCATGGCATCGACAGTTGCATTGAAGGCGGCTGCCTGAAACTGCGGGCCGGGGCGGACGACGGCCGTCTGCATATCGAGATCAGCAATCCACTCGACGAACTGGGCCACAAGCGGCAAGGCACCGGCATCGGGCTGATCAGCTTGCGCCAGCGGCTGAAGAATCGCTACGGAGACGAAGCCACCTTGCAGACCTGCCGCGAGGACGATCTTTTCGTCGCCCGCATCTGCCTGCCTTTACGTGAAGCCTCCG
Source organism: Pseudomonadales bacterium (assembly GCA_028279115.1). Classification (GTDB taxonomy): domain Bacteria; phylum Pseudomonadota; class Gammaproteobacteria; order Pseudomonadales; family Pseudohongiellaceae; genus UBA9145. The sequence continues at coordinate 11,956 of JANQSV010000090.1, read as the reverse complement.
CCGCCTTACATTGAGCGTCATGGCGAAACGCGATCCCATACGTTGCCTGATCGTCGACGACGAGCCTCATGCGCGGCAAGCGCTGGAAAGCGCTCTCGCCCGGCATCCGGAAGTGGAGGTGATCGGCTTGTGCGAGAACGGTCTGCAAGCCGTCAAGGCGATCAACGAGCAACATCCGCAATTGCTGTTCCTCGACGTGCAGATGCCGAAGCTCGACGGTTTCGACGTGCTCGAACTCGTGCAGGAACAGATTCCCTTCGTGATTTTCGTCACCGCTTACGACCAGTACGCGGTGCAGGCGTTCGAAGCGAATGCGATCGACTATCTGCTGAAACCGGTGGACCCGAAGCGGCTCGCCCAGGCGGTCGAGAAAGTCGTCGCGCGGGTCGGCATGGAAGAGCCACCGCGGCTCGAAAGCCTGCTGGCGGACCCGGTGCGCGAACGGGAATTGCTGCGCCGCATTCTCGTGCGCGACGGCAGCGAAGTGCATGTGCTCCCGGTGGACGCCGTCATGTACATCGAGGCGGCGGACGACTACGTCGCGATTCACACCGCGGAGGACACTCACATCAAGCTCGACCGGCTCAGCCGCCTGCAGAAGAAGCTCGACCCGCGCCAGTTCTGCCGCATCCACCGGTCGCACCTGCTCAACATCAACTACCTCGCCCGCATCGAATCGGAAAGCAAGGACAGCCGCATCGCGATCCTGACCGACAGGCGCGAGTTGCCGATCAGCCGCAGCGGCTACGGCAATCTGCAGAAATTGCTTTGAGAAACTGTCATTCCGCGCGCAGCGAAGCGTAGCCGCAGAATCTCATTGGCAGAGCAGGAATTTTTTTCGAGTAATGGAGGCCACCCTATTCCCCTTCCACCTTGGTGAAGATCATCATGTGCTGCCAGGGCAGGAAGTCGAGGGTGTCGGTCCATTCGAGGCCGAATACGCTCATTTCGCGCACGGCCTGTTCCTCGGTCATCTTGTGCAGCGGGCGAATCGGCACCGAGGGGTCCTCGCCGCGATATTCGAGCAGGAAAATGCGCCCGCCGGGTTTCAATGCCCGATAAATGCCGTCGATCATCTCGAACGGGTGGGAAAATTCGTGATAGGCATCGACCATGATGGCGGCGTCGATGGAATTCTCGGGCAATCTCGGGTCGTCGATGGCGCCGAGAATCGTGCGGATGTTTTCGCCCCTGTCGGCTGATTTTTGCCGCTCGATCAGGTCGAGCATTTCCTGCTGTATGTCCACCGCGAGCACTTCCCCGTCAGGGATTTTCTCGGCGATGCGGAACGAAAAATACCCCGAACCGGCGCCGATGTCCGCAACCACTTCATCGGGCTCGAGATTCATGTTCTCGACCACCTGGTCCGGCATCTCCTCCTGGATGCGGCCCGGCCGGTTCAGCCAGTCCGCCGCCAGGTGTCCCATGACGAAGGAAATTTCCCGGCCCATGTAGAATTTGCCGATGCCGGTCGTGCGCCGTTCCGGATCTGCCACATAGCCGGGATGCTCAGCGGCCTGGGCCGTGAGCGGGAGCAGGAAGGCGATTAAAACCAGCAGTCGCGACGAAAGATTCATCAAGTTCACCTGAGCGGGAGATATAGCGAAATTGTAGATCAGGCGCATGAGCTTCGCGAGAGGAAGAACCTTCAGGAAAATTCGTTCTCGCGATTGCGTCGGGACTGAAATAGAATCGATCCGATGCCCTCCTCCCTCAAAGCAATCAGGAAGTGCCGCCTGACCCTCTGTGTCCGGTGTGGCGCCGGAGTTGCCTCAGGCCTGTTGCTCGGCTGCCTGACGCGCTGTTGACGGCAACTCCCTCTCCTGCCGCCGCCCAGGAGGTCGTGATAGACAGAAACGCCGACGGGCGGATTTCGATTCGCGCCGTACGCGTGAACGAGCCGATCAAGATCGACGGCGAACTCAATGAGGCCGTTTATCGGGACATCCAGCCCATCTCCGATTTCATCCAGCAGATTCCCGACGAAGGCGCGCCGGCGAGCGAGCGCACCGAGGTCTGGGTCTTTTTCGACGACGACAATCTGTACGTCACCGCGAAAAACTACGAATCGGCGCCCGAAGTCGACTGGGTCGCCAACGAAATGCGGCGCGATACGAGCCAACTCCGCACCAACGACTCGTTCTCGGTGATGCTCGACACCTATCTCGACCGGCGCAACGGCGTCGCGTCTCGCCCATCGGCGGGTTTTCCGATTTCGCGATCTCCAACGAAGGCGGTCGCGGCCGCGGCGTAAATTTCGACTGGAATATCGTCTGGGACTCGCGCGTCGGGCGTTTCGACGGCGGCTGGACCGTGGAAATGGAAATCCCCTTCCGTTCGCTGCGCTACGAACCCGGCGAGGAGCAACTCCGGGGAATCCAGTTCCGCAGGATCATCCGCCGCCTGAACGAAGCCTCGTACCTGACCGAATTGCCGATCTCAGCCGCCTTGGGCAACAGCCTGGCCGCGGGCATGTGGCGCATCTCCGAGGCCGGCGATCTGGAAGAACTCCAGGCGCCGCCGCGCAACTTCAATCTCGAAATCAAGCCCTACGGGCTCGGCACGCTGACGACGAACCGGCGGGCGACGCCGCCCGTCGACAACGAGTCCGAACAGCAATACGGGGTGGATGTGAAATTCGGCATCACCAACAATCTCACCGCCGATTTCACCTATAACACCGATTTCGCCCAGGTCGAGGTCGACGAACGCCAGGTCAACCTGACGCGTTTCAATCTCTTCTTCCCGGAAAAACGCGATTTCTTTCTCGAAGGCCGGGGAAATTTCGACTTCGTCCAGCCCCGCAATCTCGACATCCCGACGATGTTCTTCAGCCGCCGCATCGGGCTCGAACGGGGCCAGGTCCTTCCCATCGACGCAGGCGCCCGCCTGACGGGAAAAATCGGCAATGTCGATGTCGGCGCGCTCAACATCAATACCGACGGCAGCGACCTGCCCGGCATCGAATCGACGAGCTTTTCGGTTTTGCGCCTCAAGCAGGACGTTTTCGGCCGCAGCACCGTCGGCGTCATGCTCACCGACCGCTCGAATTCCCTGGCAGGCGACGGCTCGAATCAGCTCTATGGCATCGACGGTTCCTTCGACTTTCTCGACGACTATTCCATCGACACTTATTTCGCCAAAACCGAAAGCCCGGGCCTGTCCGATCAGGACCGGAGCTACATGGGCAACTTCGACTACAACGGCGACCGCTACGGATTGACCGCGGGCTACCTGGTAGTCGAGAAGAACTTCAATCCCGAAATCGGCTTCAAGCGGCGCAACAATTTCAAGCAGATGCAAAGTTCCGCCCGCTTCAGCCCCCGGCCGGCCTCGATCGACTGGATCCGCCGTTTCAATTTCCAGGCGCTGACCCAGTCCTACTGGTCTGCCGACCTAGACGAACTGGGAGACGCGCCAGCACCAGTTGATCTTCAATACCGAGTTCGAAAACAGCGACCAGTTCCAGGTCTCGATCAGCGACGATTTCGAGCCGCTGACCCGGCCCTTCGCCATCGCCCGAGGCGTCACCCTGCAACCCGGCGATTACGACTTCACCAACTACGAGGTCTTCTACCGGCTAGGCGCGCAGCGCCGCTTCAGCGGGCGGTTTTCCATCCGTTTCGGCGATTTCTGGAGCGGCGAGAACACCGCGTTCGGCTACGATTTCGGCCGGATCGAAATCTCGCCGCAGCTATCCGTCGAACCCGGTTACCTGATCAACCAGGTGAAACTGCCCGAAGGCGAATTCCGCACCGAACTCGGCAGGGTCCGCATCACCTACACCTTCTCGCCGCGCATGTATTTCAGCGGACTCGTGCAATACGACTCCAACGCAAGTTCCTTCAGCACCAACTTCCGTTTCCGCTGGGAATGGGCCCCGGGCAGCGAACTCTTTCTCGTCTACAGCGACGACCGCGACACCAGCCCCTTCGGCGACCCCAGATCCTTCGAACTCCGCAACCGCGGCTGGGCCATAAAATTCAACAGACTTTTTCAGATTTGACCGAAATCTTTGGATTTATTCTTGGCGTGACAGGCTTGTTTCCATTAAAGCCAAATCAATTGCCTCATTCATATTCATGCCAGATGCGGCTCGTGCCCTCTTCAAGATCTCTATGGCGATATTAGTTCTGTCCATCCGCAAGCGAAGGCATTCTTCGATAATCGCTTCGATGGATCGTCGCTGTCGCGCTGCTGTTTCCTGGAGAGCTTGATACAACTGGTCGTCGAGCGTGATCGTAAGTCGAGGCATGCACATAGTCCGCGTTTCGTTTATTTGCGCTAATGCACTATAACATCGGGCTGAATACCGAAGAACTTTTTGGAGAAATCTGTGTTCAAGACCGGACTTGATCGAGCGCCTCGTCCTTGCCCCCGGTGGTATCATCCGCCGCGACATCAATTGCAGGCGCCGACAAGGAGCCGATTCAAATGAGCAAGATTCTGCAAGGCATCCGGGTGCTCGATTTCGGGCGTTACATCGCCGGACCGTATTGCGCCACCCTGCTTGGGGACATGGGCGCGGAGGTGATTCGAATCGAGAAGGTCGATGGCTCGGAGGACCGCTACCTGTCGCCGGTGACCGAGAACGGGGATGGCGCGCTGTTCCTGCAGCTTGCCCGCAACAAGCAATCGATGACGCTCAACCCGATGAAGCCGGAAGGCCGCGAGATCGTGAAGAAGCTCGTGGCCACGGCGGACGTCGTGGTCGCCAATCTGCCGCCGGACACCTTGCGGGCCATGGGGCTCGACTACGACAGCCTCAGCGCGGTCAAACCCGACATCATCCTGACCATGATTTCCGCCTTCGGCCGGGGCGGGCCTTACGCGAATCGGGTCGGCTTCGACGGTCTCGGCCAGGCCATGTCCGGCTGCATGTATCTCACCGGCACGCCCGAGCAGCCCGTGCGCGCCTGGGGCCCTTGGGTCGATTTCGGCACCGCCAGCCTGTCGGCTTTCGGCGCCATGGCGGCGCTCTACGAACGGGCGAAGACCGGCAAGGGCCAGATTGTCGAAGGTTCGCTGTTCAATACCGCCTTGACGATCATGAACGGTACGCTGATCGAGCAGCACGCCATCAAGCCGGACCGCGTCGCGAGCCTGAATCGCGCCCAGACCGCCGCGCCGGCGGACACTTTCCGCACCAGGGACGGCTGGGTGCTCGTGCAATCCGTCGGCGGACCGCTGTTCAAGCGCTGGGCCGACCTGATGGGCGAAGACCATTGGCTTGACGACCCGCGTTTCAAGGACGACATCTCCCGCGGCGACAACGGCCATCTGATCAGCGAACGGCTGGCCCGCTGGTGCGCCGAACGCACCAGTGGGGAAGTGCTGGCCGAAATGGAAGCAGCGCGACTGCCCGCGGGACCGGTGCTGTCGCCGCGGGAAGTACTGGAAGATCCGCATATCGCCGCCCGCGGCATATTCCAGGCCACGGAATATCCAGGGCTGAAGGGATCGGCGCCGCTGATGAAGACGCCGGTGGAGTTGTCGGAAACACCCGGCGAAATCCGGGAGCGGCCGCCGACTCTCGGCGAACACACGGACCGGATCATGCGCGAACTCGGCTACGGCGGCGAAGACATCGACGCGTTGCGGGCAAAACGGGTAATCTGAAACATTCGTATCGACCCATATCGAAATGGAACAACCGCCATGACCAGATCACAGACACGACGCGAATTCCTGCAAACCACGAGCACCCTGATGCTCGGCGCGGCCGGCATGCCGACCGCCGAAGCGCAGCGGCAACTCGCCGCGCCCGGGCAGGATGAACCTTATTGGGAGATGGTCCGGGCCCAGTTCTCGTTCACCGAGGACGTCGTGCCCATGAACGCGGCCAATCTATGTCCTTCGTTTCGCGCCGTGGCGGAAAACGTATCCTTTCTCACCGCCGACATCGACCGCGATTGCTCTTCCAACAATCGCGCCAAGTTCGGCGATCTGCTGGAAGAGACGCGCGCTCGCGTGGCCGCGCAATTGAACGTCTCGGCGGACGAAGTGGCGCTGGTGCGCAATACTTCCGAGGCCAACAACATCGTCAATGGCGGGCTGCCCTTGCAATCCGGCGACGACGTACTCGTCTGGGACCAGAATCATCCCACCAATAACGTCGCCTGGGAGGTGCGCGCGGCGCGCTACGGGTTGCAGGTACGCAAGGTGGGCACGCCGGAAGCGCCGCAGTCGGCGCAAGATTTGGTCGAAGCTTTCACCGATGAATTCCGCGACAACACCGCTGTGCTCGCGATCACGCATGTTTCCAACGTCAGCGGCATCAAGCTGCCGGTGAAGGAACTGACGCGCCTCGCCCATGAGCGCGGCATCCACGTGCATCTCGACGGCGCCCAGACCTGGGGCGCCATGGCCGTGGACTTGCGCGACCTGGACGTCGACTCATACTCCGCCAGCGCCCACAAGTGGTACATGGGGCCGAAGGAAGTGGGCCTGCTTTTTGTCAGGGAGTCGCGCATCGGCGAAATCTGGCCTTCGGTCGTCGCGCCGGGCTGGGGCAACGGCCCGGAGACCACATTAACCGGCGCGCGCAAGTTCGAATCGCTGGGCCAGCGCGACGATGCGGCGCTCGCCGGACTCGGCGTGGCCGCGGGAATTCATGACCTGATCGGCCCCAAGCGCATCGAGCAACGCATCGCGCAACTCGCTCAACATCTCAAGCAGGGCATCGCCGATGCCGGATTCGACCTGTTGACGCCGATGGCCCCCGAGTTCAGCCATGGCGTTTGCATCACGAAACTCGACTCGGCGCAGCACGGCGGAATCGTCGATCGACTGTATCGAGAACATGGCATCGCCGGCGCAGCCACCGGCGGCTTGCGGCTGTGCCCGACAATCTATAACACCCTTGAGCATGTCGACCGGGCCGCGGCCGGAGTTAAAGCGCTACTCGGTTGATGGCCGGTGAACAATTTCCGCGTTCAGGACGTTCTCGCCAGCTATGACCGGCTTGCGGGAGAGATCGTGCCGGATTACGAGAGCCTGGCGTTCGAGGAAGTTCATCCAGAAACGCTCGATCTCTTGCCGCCTCCGTCGGCCGCGATCCTGGATGTGGGGGCCGGAACAGGACGCGATGCCGCCTGGTTCGCGCGGCAAGATCATCGAATCCTTGCCGTCGAGCCCTCGCGGGAATTGCGCCGGGCCGGTCAGCAGTTGCATCAGTCGCCCGCGATCACCTGGATTGATGATTGTCTGCCCGATCTGAACCTGGTGTGTAAGGCGGGAGCTGCGTTTGACCTGATCTGGCTCAGCGCCATGTGGATGCACGTGCCGCCCGATGACCGGACGCGCGCTTTTCGAACCCTCGCCTCACTGTTGAAGCCTGGCGGCAACATGATGTTCAGCTTGCGGCTGGGGCCGTTGCCGACGGAGCGGCCGATGGCGCCGGTTAGCGCCGGTGAAATCAGGGACCTGGCCCGGAATTCAGACCTTGAAACAGTCCGTGTTTCCCGTCACGAAGACGCCGCCGGACGACCGGAAATTTCCTGGGACATGGTCTGGTTGCGACGTCCCGGGACAGGCGGCTAGAGATCGAGGCCGTCCAGAAACTCCAGCATTGCCGCGTTGGTCTCCTCGGGCGCTTCCTGTTGCACCCAGTGGCCGATTTCGGGAATCAGCACCACTCCGCGCAGATCGTCGGTCACCCGCGACATCATCGCGGTCAATTGCTCGGCGCTCGCCCCGCCGATGACCACGTCCCTCGAACCGGCGATGAAGACCGTCGGCACGGTAACGCGGTCGCTTTCGTATTCCAGGCTGATTTCCCAGTTGCGATGGAAATTGCGGTAGTAATTCACGCCGCCGCGAAATCCCGCCTGTTCCAACTGGACGACGACGTAGTCGAGGTCTTCCTGGCTAAGCCAGTCGGGCAATCCGAGCGGCGCGCCGAGGCGGCCGATCCAGCCGCCCGCCGAACGCAGCGGATCGGTGATCGTCGGTGCTGCGCGAGGCGAGGTCGGCGACAGGTACAGCCGGCTGATCAAGCCGCGCGGATCGCTGTCGTATTCCGCCTCGGCCACTCCGCCGGGCTCGTTGTGATACAGGATGTAGTAGAAATTGTCGCCGAAGGCTTCGCGCCAGCCTTCCATCGGCGAACGCTGAGCCGTACCGCCGTAGGGCACGCTCATGGCGATCAGTCCGTCGAAGCGTTCAGGATAGCGCACAACCGCATGCCAGGCGACGATCGCGCCCCAGTCGTGCCCTACCATGACCGCGGTCTCCTCGCCGAGGGCATCGAGAATGCCGACCATGTCGTCGGTCAGATCGATGATGTCATAGTCGTCCACGTCGGGCGGCGCATCGGTTTCCCCATATCCGCGCATATCCGGCGCCACGGCGCGATAGCCGGCTCCAGCGAGCGCGGTCAACTGATGCCGCCAGTTGTACCAGGACTCGGGCCAACCATGGGCCATCAGCACCAGCGGCCCGGATTCGCCCGCCTCGAAAATGCGCATGCGAATGCCATTGCTTTCAATGAACCGGCTGGTGACGCCCGCCACCGGAGATTGCGAATTCATGCTGTCGTCTCCCTGTTGCGCCTGCAGCACGCCGGCCGCCAGCAACAGCGCCAGGGCCATCGGCGGCAAGTATCTGGTCATGGGGAAGCCTCCCGAGAAATCCGGGGCAAAGCCTAACACGGCAAGACGCGATATGTCCGGGCTACGTACGGACTATCCAAGGCGATACGCTGCTGAGGACCATAAAATTTGATGCGCTTTCCAAGTTGATGCAGTATGCAGCCCAACCTCGGATACGCTCCTAAGAAAATGAAATCTACCTCAAAAACTCCGGATCATTTTGCAGAATTACACGACAGAATCGTGAGGTCTCTAATGAAGCGGTTCGAAATGCGTGTTATGACCAATGTCTGGCGCGGCGACTACGTCGAGTGCATGATTGCCCAAGTTCTAGGGAAAGATTGGATTCTTCCTTGGGAAAAAGGCGAAGACTGGGCGTCGTGGGATATTGAACACAGGAACGGAGCAAAGATTGAAGTCAAGCAATCGTCGGCCAGACAAACCTGGGATCGGGAACCGATAGCCCCGCATAGATCTCCCAGTTTTGACATTGCCCCAAGAACGGGTTACTTCGAAAGTGGTAGCGAATGGGTAGAAAAACCCGGACGTCCAGCAGATGTTTACGTATTCGCGTGGCACGGCGAACGCGCTTCTGAAATCACAAATCACACCAATCCCGACCAATGGCGATTCTACGTCGTAGCGGCCAGGGATTTACCAGAGAACCAGAAGACCATCGGATTGAGTGCTCTCAAAAAACTCGCCTCTGGCCGTGGCATTGCTGACCTTAAACGCACCGTGGAAGACAAACTAGATACTTTGTATTAGTTCATCAGACTTCGAAATGTCGAGGAATATCCATTGAGTCGTGCAACAGTCGGAGCACAATTACTACGGCTTCGTCTTCGTTGTCCCCAGCCTTGTAAATCACGAAGTGGCGTCCTTTCTGTCCACCACGCGCAACATGGAGTGAAAACAATCCATTTGCGATTTCATCCCTTTTCCGTGTCCCTGGAATATTTGGGCCCTCTTTAAGCAAACCAATGGTTTTTGTTAGCAGTTGTCCATAACTTCTCGCCTGAGCCGCGCCGAATCTTTGGTTTGTCCAGAGAAGAATCTGACGAAAATCGTCCAAAGCGGCTCTGGTCAAATGGATTCGCCATTCCCTGCGATGGTCAGTCACCTGCTACTTGTCCTTTGGAGGGGTTAGTTCAAGCACTTCAGCGGCGATGCCGGACAGGTATTTTTCCAAGTCGTCAGTTGATTCGAATGTCAGGTACTCCCCAGCTTCGTAGTCTGCGATTCCGGTTTGTGCGGCCTCGCGTAACGTCTTGAGACGAAGCATTCCTTCAGCCTCTTGCTTTTCGATGAGCCGTAAACCCTCTCGCAAAACCTCGCTTGCGTTCTGGTAGCGGCCGGAGGAAACCAGCTTTGTGATCATGGTCGCCTGGTGATCGGTCAGAACTACGTTGCGTGTCGGCACTGTCGGTCCTTCGGGACTTTGTGAATTGGCATATTATGCCATATGCATCCGTAGATGTGCAGTTATTCGCTTTTTGTGTTGTACGATTCTTCGCCTATTGCGTCGAATGGCTGGCAATTAACGCTTCATTTAGGCCAGCCCATATGGTCCGTGACTGCCTGGTGGCCTTTGGGGGTCAGGTGGTATACGCCGCGGGGGGTTTCGGCGACTCGTTCGAACCAGCCGTAGTAGTCCTTGAGGAAGATCTGGCCGGCTTTGGCTATGCCGGTGGCTTTCGCGACCCTGGCGGCGCGGGAGGGGCCGTTTTCGTCGAGATAGCCGGCGCAGCGCAAGGCGTCCTGGCGATAGGCGGTCATGATCTTGCGGCGGGTCGAGCCGCCGGTGTTGGGGTCGCCGACGCGTTGCTGGAATTCGCGCAACAGCCGGCCGAGCGCGGGTTTGCGTTTGCGTGGGCGATATTCGGCCGGGTCGAGCAGCGCTTCGACAAAGCGCGCGGGCGCCGGCCGCACGCTCAACAGCCCGAGACCGAGCCGGCGGCACAGGGCCAGGGCCTCCTTTCGTCGTGCGCCGCGGCCGGCGAAAGGCGGAACCGCCAGATAGACGCTGTCGGTCAGCCGTTGACGTTCGATGCCCTGCAGCACCAGCGGCAGCGAGAATTTCGTCTTCAGTTCGACGATCAGCGGCGCCTCGTCGCCGCGTACCGCGACGACGTCGCAGCCCTTGACCTCGGCCTTGACTTCATAGCCCTGGGCTTCCAGAAAGGCCTTCACCGGCCCATAGAGTTCGGTTTCGTACATGGCCCGCTTTTCCTTCGATTGCCAAAGGAAGCTCTGACTTGTCAGAGCTTCCGCGCGGCACACGGATGTGCCGCCGGATTCGATGGCGCCAGCCATTGAATCCGGGAGCAAAACAAAACCACGCTTTTGTTTTGCGGCAATGAACAATTCCAGGGAAGGAATTGTTCAGAGTATATTAAAGAGTTATTCTGCCGCCGGAATCCCGACTTTAAGACAGAAGGAGATTTACGTGCCGGGCAAGTACGACGTTCCCTACATGCAGCGCACCCGGGATTTTTACCGGGCCCAGGGATACGAGAAGGATTACGTGTGGGCGAACCACGACGAAACGCCTTTCGCGCCGCTGCCGAAACCCTTGCGCGAATGCCGCCTGGGACTGATAACGACCGCGATGCCGGATACGGCCTGCGGCCGCGCGAAGCGCCAGGTTTACGCCTCGATGACGACGCCGACGCCGCATTCGATGTACACGGACGAATTGTCCTGGCAAAAGACCGTCACGCATACCAATGACCTCGGCAGCTTCCTGCCGATCGATCATTTGCGCAGCACGGCGCGGGCGGGCGTTTTCGAAAGCCTTTCCGGACGGTTTTATTCGGCGCCGACGGAATACAGCAAGCGCAATACCGTGGAGAAGGACGCACCGAGGATTCTCGAGTTATGCCGCGAAGACCAGATCGACGCGGCCATGCTCGTTCCCTTGTGACCCGTCTGCCACCAGACCGTGAGTCTGGTCAGCCGGCACCTGGAAGAGAACGGAATTCCCACCGTGATCATCGGCAGCGCGCTTGACGTGGTGGAACATTGCGGCGTCGCCCGCTATCTGCATACCGATTTTCCGCTCGGCAATCCCTGCGGCGCCCCCGGCGACATTCTCAGCCAGGTCGGCATCGTGCGCCGGGCCCTGAAATTGCTCGAAGAAGCCAAAGGTCCGAATACGACCTGGCGCACGAGCCTCGGCTGGCGCGGCGGCGACGAATGGCGCGACGACTACGCCAAAGTGGACGACAGCAATCGCGAGGAACTGCGGCTGCGCGGCGAAAAGCGGCGGCAGCGGCAAGTCGCAGCGAAGGCCTCCGGTGAAACGAGAGCGCCGATGATTTCCGAAGCCTGACGCGGCGTCCACTTTGGCGTAGTCGTCGCGC
>JANQSV010000088.1 GCA_028279115.1 Pseudomonadales bacterium | reverse complement strand
GCGCGGCCCGCTGCACGGCGGCGCCAATGAGGCGGCCATGGGAATGATCGAGAACTGGGGCTCCCCTGACGAGGCCGAACGCGAAATCCTCGCCATGCTGGAACGCAAGGAAAAGATCATGGGCTTCGGGCACGCGGTATATCGCGAATCCGATCCGCGCAATGCCATTATCAAGGACTGGGCGGAAAAACTGGCGGACCTGGCTGGCGATACTGTGCTCTATCCGGTATCCGCGCGTTGCGAAGAGGTCATGTGGCGCGAAAAGAAACTTTTTCCGAATGCGGATTTCTTCCACGCCTCGGCCTATCATTTTATGGGCATACCGACGAAATTGTTCACACCGATATTCGTCATGGCGCGGCTCGCCGGCTGGGCCGCTCATGTGAAGGAACAGCGCGCGAACAACCGCATCATCCGGCCGAGCGCGGAATACACCGGACCGGCAAGCGCCGATTGGGTGGACATCGCCGACCGCTGAGAACGCCCATCTTTTGCCGTCATTCCGCGCGAAGTCGCGGAATCTCGTCGAAGCTGGCGCGGCATCCATGGAGATTCTGCGATAAATGGCAAGATTACCATTTTGGACAGCGCGCAGCGCTGCTCCGAAGGGGTCAAGGGCATGGATGCCCTGAGTCACTTCGCTTCGCTGCGCGCGGAATGACGTAATTGGGGAGGAAATAGCAATCATGAACACCAGCGCGGACCTGAACACCCGTCCCGACCCGGATCGGGTCCTGGTCGATATCGCCGACTACGTCTGCGACTACGAAATCGATTCGAAGGAAGCGTACGATACGGCCCGGAACTGTCTGATGGACAGTCTCGGCTGCGGCCTGCTCGCGCTGCGCTACCCCGAATGCCGGAAACTGCTTGGATCGCTGGTGGAAGGCACCGTCGTGCCCAACGGCGCGCGCGTGCCGGGCACGCAGTTCCGGCTCGACCCCGTGAAAGCCGCCTGGGACATCGGCTGCATCATCCGCTGGCTCGACTACAACGACACCTGGCTGGCGGCCGAATGGGGACACCCATCCGACAATCTCGGCGCCATTCTCGCGGTCGCGGACTACCTGTCCCAACGCAAGGTCGCCGCGGGCGAGCCGCCCCTGATCATGCGCGATGTGCTCGGCGCCATGATCAAGGCCCATGAGATCCAGGGCGTAATCGCGCTGGAAAACAGTTTCAATCGCGTCGGGCTATGTCATGTATTGCTCGTGCGCGTGGCCTCCGCGGCGGTGGCGACCCGGATGCTGGGGGGTACGAAAGAGCAGGTCATCGACGCGCTCTCCCAGGCCTGGCTCGATGGCTCCAGCTTGCGCACCTATCGCCATGCGCCAAACACCGGCTCGAGAAAGTCCTGGGCGGCGGGCGACGCGACCTCCCGCGCGGTGCGCCTCGCCGATCTGACCTTGCGTGGAGAGATCGGCTATCCGAGTGTGCTCAGTGTGCCGACCTGGGGTTTCTACGACGTGAATTTCAAAGGAAAAGAATTGAATTTTTCAATGCTTTATGGCAGTTATGTGATGGAAAATATTCTTTTTAAAATCTCCTATCCCGCAGAGTTCCACGCCCAGACCGCGGTCGAGGCCGCGCTCAAGTTGCATCCCGCGATCAAGAACCGGCTGGGCGAGATCGACCGCATCGTCATGCACACCCACGAATCGGCCTTGCGCATCATCAGCAAGGTGGGGCCTCTGAACAATCCGGCGGATCGCGATCATTGCCTGCAATACATGACTGCGGTCGCGCTCGGCTTCGGCGCGCTGACCGCCGATCATTACGAGGATGCCTTCCACGCGGCGCATCCCGTCATCGATGAATTGCGCGAGAAGATGGAAATCCACGAGGAGCCCCGCTACACCAACGAATATCTTCAACCAAACAAACGCTCCATCGCCAACTCGATCAAGATCTGGTTCAAGGACGGCAGTTGCACCGACCGCGTCGAAGTTGAATACCCCGTCGGCCACCGCCGCCGCCGCAAGGAAGGCATCCCCCTCCTCGAAGCCAAATTCAAAGCCAACCTGGCCACCTGCTTCCCATCTCACCGCTGCGACAAGATTTATGCCTTGTGCAAAGATCAGGAAGCCCTCGAACAAACCCCAGTCCACGACTTCATGGCCATGCTGGTTATTTGATAGCCATACTCTGGGTTTTGTGGCTTCGATCCGTCGCCGTCTGGCGTGCTGTGTTCAGCGGACGCCGTAAATACGTCCCTGTAGGCTTCGGGCTCGGCATCCATGCCTCGCACGCCCGCTGAACACCCCACCAGCCGACGGCGACTCACGCACTGCGGACACGATCTTGTCAACATGTTGGCTTGGGTGTAGTGTTGATTGGGATCACTTGCGGAGGCGCCATCATGATTGACTCGAATGCCTTGAACCGCTTTTTTCTACTGACTTCCCTGTTTTTCGTTCTGGCGACGCCGGCTGCGCTGGCGCAGGAAGGTGGCGATATTCCACGGCTGGCTAATGGGTTTCCTGATTTGCAGGGTACCTGGGACTTTCGCACGATAACGAAATGGTGCACAACGCGCGCATCGTCAAGATGAACGCGACCGAGTACCACCAGGCGCCGCGCGACTGGGAAGGCGATTCCATCGGCTACTGGGACGGCGATACGCTGGTAGTCGAAACGCGATACTTCGCACGGGCCACGTCATTCGGCAATTCCAGCGAAAACATGGAACTGACGGAAAAATTCTGGCTGATCGACGCCGACACTCTCGGTTACGAATTCACCATCAGCGACCCGACCACCTGGACCGATTCCTGGACGGTCATGTTTCCCATGCGCAGGGCGGTGGAACCGATTTGCGAGTACGCCTGCCACGAAGAGAACTACAGCATGGCGGCCATCATGGCCGGCTAGCGCACCCAGGAAGTCATCGCTGAATTCAACGCCGAAGATTGCGACCGCTACTTGTCTTGCGGGAATTGATCCCGTAAAATTCGCAGCCTCGATTGGACGGGGTGGACATGCCCCAGAATCCGGGTTGGAACGATGTATGCGGTAATTGAAAGCGGCGGTTTTAGACCTCTATTAATGAGCTATATATAGGTTATGTTTATGTAGCTTTAACCAATCATAGCTAGTTACGTTGGTTCAGTTCCAGCCGACAGAAGGA
>JANQSV010000078.1 GCA_028279115.1 Pseudomonadales bacterium | reverse complement strand
AATCGCCTTCCGGCGGCGCCCATTGGGGCGGCGGCTTCTTCATCAGCACGCTCGACCATGCCCGTTTCGGCTACCTGTTCCTGCGCGACGGCAACTGGGACGGCAAGCAGCTCGTTTCCAGGGAATGGGTGAATGCGGTGCGGCAGCCTTCGCTCCCCTACCGGCGCTACGGCTACATGTGGTGGCTGAATACCGATCATGAAGCGGTTGAAAACGCGCCGGAAAGCGCTTTCTACGCCAGCGGCGCGGGCGGCAACTACATCTGGATCGACCAGGAGAACGATTTGCTCGTGGTGATGCGCTGGGTGCCTCGCATGGGCGAGGTCATGGCGGCCTTCACCGACGCCATCGTTCAGTTGTAGTTTTGGGTTTTGTGGCTTCGATCCGCCAGCCAACGGCGACTCGCATAGTGCGGAACCGACAACCGAAAAGATGGGATTACGGCAAATGAAAATACCGATGCGATCCATGTTGTGGGCTTTCATGCTGATTTTCGCGCTGGGCGCCGCCTCCATAGCGGCGGCGCAGTCCGAAGTTCGGGTCAACAAGCTGATCGAGTTGTTCGAGAGCGATCAGCCCGCGTTCGGACTGTTGTCCTTCGATTATTCGCTCAACAACGCGCGCTCGCTGGCAAGCTCGGGGCTCGACTTCATCATGATCGATATGGAGCATGCGCCCTTCGATGTCGAACGCCTGCGCCTGTTCCTGCTCGGCATGACGAACAAGCGTTCGATCATGGCAAAAGACAATCTGCAGCCGGACGTGGCGCCTTTCGTGCGCATTCCCGCCGCGGGCGGCGCCGGGGAACTGATCGCCCAGGCGAAGCAGGTGCTCGATGTCGGGGTCTACGGCATCATGTTTCCGGCCGTCCACAATCGGGAACAAGCGGAACTTGCCGTGCGCGCCATGCGCTATCCGCAAGTGAACGGTTCGCCGGACATGGAGCCCGCCGGATTGCGCGGGCGCAATCCTTCCAACGCCGTCTGGTATTGGGGCATTCCCGACTACATGGCGAAAGCCGATGTCTGGCCCCTCGACCCGCAAGGCGAATTGCTCGCGGTCATGTCCATCGAGTCGCCCCAGGGCGTGGAGAACATCGAGGAGATCGTCACCGTGCCCGGCTTGGGCGGCATATTCATCGGCCCGTCGGACCTGAGCACTTCCATGGGCCATGCCAGCCCCGCGGCGCCGGAAGTGGAAGCGGCGATCCAGACCGTGCTCGGCGCCTGCCTCGAACATGACGTGCCATGCGCGATCACGACCGGCCCGGGTTCGGTGCGACAGCGCATCGAACAGGGTTTCCGCTTCGTAACCGTCGGCGCCGACGGCGGCCTGTCTTCGGGCGCGGCCAACGCCTTGCGGCTCGGCCTCGAAGCCGCGGGACGCGACTGATCAGATTCCTGTTGTTTGAAGTGGTTGTCGGTGGATAAGGCTTCCCGCAAGCCCAGTTCCCGCATCACCACGAAACTCGGGCAGTCGGTGAAAGACCAGGCCTGGTCCGCGTGTCGCAGGAAGAAAGTCTGAGTTTCGCGTTGATTCAATGCCAGTGAAATCAAGGTGGTTCTCGGGATAAAATCCGGCGCATGGCAATCAGTTCTTTTGATCTGTTCAAGATCGGGATCGGTCCTTCGAGTTCCCATACGGTAGGCCCCATGCGCGCGGCGGCGATGTTCGCCGGGCGCCTGCGCGACGCCGGAGTCTTGCGGGAGGTCGTCCGCGTCAAGGCCGAGATGTATGGTTCCCTCGGCGCCACCGGGCGGGGACATGGCACGCCGAAGGCGGTGATGCTGGGCCTGGAAGGCGAAAGCCCGGAAGGCGTGGACGTGGAAGCGATAGCCGGCCGGGTCGAGGCGATCCGGTCGCAGCGCTCGCTACGATTGAACGGCGAACATTCCATTGCCTTCGACGAGAAGGAAGATCTGCTGATGAATCGGCGCAAGGCATTGCCGCTGCATCCCAACGGCATGATTTTCACGGCCCGCGGGAAAACGGACAGGGAACTTCTCGTTCGTACCTATTATTCGGTTGGCGGCGGTTTCGTGCTCGACGATCCCGATTCCGGCAATGAACAGGCCTCGATTACCGAAGACGATCGCCCGCTTCGCTACCCATTCAGCACCGCGGCCGAGTTGCTCGCGCATTGCGATGCTTCGGATTCGAGCATATCGGCCGTGATGCTCGCCAACGAAGAGGCTTGGCGGCCGGAGGCCGAAACGCGCCAGGGCCTGCTCAGGATCTGGGAAGTGATGCAGGAATGCGTCGACCGCGGCTGCAACAGCGAAGGCCTTTTGCCCGGCGGACTCAAGATTCGGCGGCGCGCGCCGCGTCTGCGAGAACAATTGCTGGCCAGGCCCGAGTCTTCGCTGATGGATCCGCTCACGGCGCTCGACTGGGTGACGCTATATGCGCTTGCCGTCAACGAGGAGAATGCCGCGGGCAGCCGCGTGGTCACCGCGCCCACCAATGGCGCCGCCGGCATAGTTCCCGCGGTGCTGCACTACTACGCCCGCTTCGTCCCGGGAGCGAACGAGAATGGCGTGACGCGATTCCTGCTCACCGCCGCCGCCATCGGTGTGCTGTTCAAGGAAAACGCCTCCATCAGCGGCGCCGAAGTCGGCTGCCAGGGCGAAGTCGGCTCGGCGTGTTCCATGGCCGCCGCCGGGCTTGCCGAAGTGCTCGGCGGCACGCCGCGGCAGGTGGAAAACGCCGCCGAAATCGCCATGGAGCACAATCTCGGGCTGACCTGCGATCCTGTCGGTGGGCTCGTCCAGGTGCCTTGCATCGAACGCAACGCCATGGCCTCGGTCAAGGCGATTCACGCCGCGCGCCTGGCGCTGCGCGGCGATGGCGAGCATTTCGTTTCACTCGATCAGGTCATCAAGACCTTGCGCGACACCGGCCGCGACATGAAGGACAAGTACAAGGAAACCTCCCGCGGCGGGCTCGCGGTCAACGTTGTCGAGATTCCGGTCAATGTGATCGAGTGCTGAGGCAGATTCCTCGTTCCTGTCCGGCCAGACTGCGGGCGACAGCCTGTTCGCGCTCGGCCGGCAGCACCCGGCAAACGTCCCCGGGCATGAGTTCGCCCCATTTGCCCATGGCGTACTCGGTAAGCATGCTTTCGAGCGCGCCGTCTTCGTCTATGGTCATCATCCTCGAGTTCGCGTGGTGCACAGCAGTGGCCGCATTACCCCGGGGCTTTACCTGGACCGCCCGGATGCAGCGATTTTCGGCGAGTCCGCTCGGCGCCATGTGCTTGTGCCAGATGTCGTTGCCATTGGCGGGAATGTCGATGGGAATCGAAGGAACGATCAGGTCGGGCGGGCCGAGCTGATCGGTGAAATTCCATTCGTCGAGATCGCGCACGTCCGGCGGCGGCAATTCCATGTCCGGATCGCCGAGCAGTGCGCCCTGATCGACCCAGGCAACAAGCGTGTCGATGTCTTCCCGGGACAGCCGCCAGTCGCCTTCGAGCTCCTGGATGCCGATGCCGTGGTCGTAGGCATAGGGAGGCAT
>JANQSV010000067.1 GCA_028279115.1 Pseudomonadales bacterium | reverse complement strand
TTTCGGTTTGGGTCGTTGAACGGGGGCTTTGCGTGGAGCCGGAGCCTTTGCTTTCGCATCCCTGCGCCGGCGCAGCAGAGTCGGCAAGCGCCGGAGGCCGGCAAGAATCCATTGCGCCAGGGAGTGAACGGCGCCTGCCCAGGAAATGCTGAAACACAAGGTCAGGCCGATCAGCAGCAGCGCCAGAAACAACAGGCTGCTGCCAAGCAGCGCCAATGCCGGTTCGCTCCAGTCCACCAGCAGATCGCCGACGATGCCGCCGGAGCCGCTGGGCAAGCCGGTCGAAGATTCCAGATGCAGGCTGGCCAGCCCACCGGCGGAAAGCAGAATTAGCAGCAAGCCCATGACGCGAAAAGGCAACAGTCCGCGAAACGCGTGCCTGCCAATAATCGCGGCAAAACAGAGATAGATCAGCCAAGCGGGAATCGCATAGGCCAGATAGCCAAGCAGCCAAAACAGCATGTCCGACAGCCATGCGCCATAGAACCCGGCGGCATTGCCGATGTCGCCGCCACTGCCGGTGCTGTTGAAGCCGGGGTCTCCGGACGAATAACTGATCAGGGCCACGAGCAGGAATACCCCGGCCAGAAAGTTCACGACCAGCAAACCTTCCTTCAACATGCGCGGTATCGCAATGTTCCGATCAATATCTCCGCTCATATGACTTCACCCTATAAATCTCATTAAATTCAAGTTACTACGCAATGTATCTCAAAACTTTCATGCATTCTATAAGGCTGTTCATGCCGTCCCTGGCGCAACGTTACCGGCTTCGACCACCCCCAGCCTGGCCATCCATGGCCAGTCGTTCGACCCTCAAAAAGCAATGCTTTTTGTCGGCTTCGCCGACCGGGCCTTACCCCGAATATCAATTATTTATCGTCATTCTGCCGCCACATGTGAGAAAAGCGCCGCCAAAAAAAGCATAATAACGCCCGCCGGAAGACGGCGTTCGGATGCGGCGGAAAAGGGAAAATTGCATGTCAGAGCATCAGCATCATCGACTGATCATCATGGGTTCGGGCCCCGCGGGCTATACCGCAGCCTTGTACGCGGCCCGGGCCAATCTCGACCCGGTGGTGATCACCGGAATGGAACAGGGCGGCCAGTTGACCACGACCACCGACGTGGATAACTGGCCGGGCGACGTTGAAGGCCTGCAAGGCCCCGATCTCATGGACCGCATGCAACGACATGTGGAACGATTCGGCGCCCGCGTGATCCTCGACCACATCAACTCCGTCGAACTGAAACAACGCCCTTTCCGATTGCAAGGCGAGACCGGCAGTTACAGTTGCGACGCCCTGATCATCGCCACCGGCGCTTCCGCGCGCTATCTCGGCCTGCCCTCGGAAAGCGCATATCTCGGCAAGGGCGTCAGCGCCTGCGCGACCTGCGATGGATTTTTCTACCGCAACAAGCCCGTGGCGGTGATCGGCGGCGGCAACACCGCCGTGGAAGAGGCCCTGTATCTCGCCAATATCTGCTCCCATGTCACCGTGGTGCATCGCCGCGACGCCCTGCGCGCGGAAAAGATCCTGCAGGACCGGCTGTTCGGCCTGGTCGAGGAAGGCAAGGTCACCATGGCCTGGGACCACGTGCTCGAAGAGGTGCTCGGCGACGAGATGGGTGTGACTGGGATCAGGATCAGCGGCGTGAAATCCGGCGAAGAACGGCAACTCGATGTAGACGGCGTGTTCATCGCCATCGGTCACGATCCGAATTCCGGCATCTTCAAGGGTCAACTCGAAATGAAGAACGGCTATGTGGAGATCAATTCGGGGCTTGGCGGCAATGCCACGGAAACCTCGGTGTCCGGCGTCTTCGCGGCCGGGGATATCGCCGACCAGGTCTACCGGCAGGCCGTCACCAGCGCCGGCTTCGGCTGCATGGCGGCGCTGGATGCAGAAAAATTCCTTTCGAGCTGAGCCTTCTTCCGCATGCCCCTGTATCGGCTGCATCACGCGGACCTGTCTTTTCCCCCGGCGACGCTGGCCCTGACCCGTCCGAACGGCCTGCTGGCGATCGGCGGCGATCTTCGCCCTGAAAGGCTGCTCAACGCCTATCGCAACGGCATCTTTCCCTGGTTCGACTCCGACCGGCCGATTCTCTGGTGGTCGCCGGACCCGCGCCTGGTGCTGCGGCTCGACGACTTCAAGGTCTCGCGCAAGTTGAAAAGCCTCGCCCGCCGCAGTCCTTACGAAATCACCATGAACCGGGCTTTCACCGATGTCATTCGAAATTGCGGCGCGGGCAGAGCGGTAGGCACCTGGATCACGCCCGCGATGGAGACGGCGTATTGCCGGCTTCACGAGTTGGGCCATGCGCACTCGGTCGAAGTCTGGAACGGATCCAGGCTGATCGGCGGACTCTATGGAGTCGCGCTCGGCAGAATGTTTTACGGCGAATCGATGTTCAGCCTGGAAGACAACGCCTCCAAGCTGGCCTTGGAACGGCTGGTGCGGCAATTGCTCGCGTGGGAATTCCGATTGATCGATTGTCAGGTCAGCAGCGATCATTTAATGTCTCTCGGGGCGGTGGAGATTCCACGCAAGGAATTTCTCAGACAGTTGTCCCGGCTGATAAGCGAGCCGCCGCCGAAAAAATGGGAATTCGACCTGCCCTCCCGGGAGCCGGATTGAATGCGCCAGACCACTTCACGCAGATTGCGGCTGTTCCGCACCGGACCTCATCCTTGCAGCTACAAGGACGAGCAGCTCGCCAGCACGGTGTTTATCGACCCTTCCCTGCCGATGGACCGGCATATCTACAGCCGGCTGACCGAAAACGGCTTCCGCCGCAGCGGCGCCCATTTCTATCGCCCGGACTGCGAAAACTGCGGCGCCTGCATTCCCCTTCGCATCCCCGTAGCGGACTTCGAGTGGCGCCGGCGCTACAAGCGAATCTGGCAAGCCAACAAGGACTTGGGCGCGGTCGAAGACGATCTGGTCGACGATGACGAAAGTTTCGCACTGTATCGAAAGTACACCGCCGCCCGGCATGGCGACGGCGACATGTTTCCGGCCACGCGCGAGCAATACCACGCCTTCATCCGCACCGCGA
>JANQSV010000024.1 GCA_028279115.1 Pseudomonadales bacterium | reverse complement strand
GTACCACTCGCGCGTGGTGCTGGAGCCGCTGGAGCGGGGTTTCGGGCATACCCTCGGTAACGCCCTGCGCCGGATCCTGCTTTCGTCCATGCCGGGCAGCGCGATCGAAGAAGTCGAGATCGACGGAGTGGTGCACGAATACAGCACGATCGAAGGCGTGCGCGAGGACGTGGTGGAAATCCTGCTCAACCTGAAAGGCATCGCCATCGTTCTGAGCGACCGCCAGGAAGCCGTGCTCGAACTCAAGAGCAAGGGTCCGGGTCTGGTCACCGCCGCGGATATCGAGACGAGCCACGGCGTCGAGATTGTCAATCCCGGCCATGAAATCGCCCATCTCAACGATGAAGGCGAATTGAACATGCGCCTGACCGTGCGCGCGGGCCGCGGTTATTCGCCGGCGGATTCGCGCATCGGTGAGGACGACGAAACCCGCGCGGTAGGCAAGTTGCTGCTCGATGCGTCCTACAGCCCGATCGTGCGGATTTCCTATTCGGTCGATAACGCCAGGGTCGAGCAACGCACCGACCTCGACAAGCTCATCATCGATCTGGAAACCAACGGCACGATCGATCCGGAAGAGGCCATCCGCCATGCCGCCACGATCCTGCAACACCAGTTGGCGGTGTTCGTCGATTTCCAGAGCGAGATCATCAACGAGCCATCCCAGCGCGAGGACGAGATTGATCCCATCCTGTTGCGCCCGGTGGACGATCTCGAATTGACCGTGCGCTCGGCCAACTGCCTGAAAGCGGAAGACATTTATTACATCGGCGATCTGATCCAGCGCTCGGAAGTGGAGTTGCTGCGCACGCCCAACCTCGGCAAGAAATCCCTGACCGAGATCAAGGACGTGCTCGCCACCCGCGGACTTTCACTCGGTCTGCGGCTGGAAAACTGGCCCCCCGCGCGGCTGAAGTCCGACGACCGGGTCGCCTGAGGCGAGGAATCGCCTGAGGCGAGGAATCGCCTGAGGCCAATAAAGAGGTTCAGCAAATGCGTCATCGAAAAAGCGGCCGCAGTTTCAGCCGGGACAGCGCACATCGCTCCGCCATGTTTCGCAACATGACCACGTCGCTGGTGGAACACGAAATCATCAAGACGACGCTGGCAAAGGCGAAGGAATTGCGCACCATCGCCGAACCTCTCATCACGCTGGCAAAGGAAGACAGCGTAGCCAATCGCCGTCTGGCCTTCCGCCGCGTGCGCAACAAGGCCGCCGTGGGCAAGCTCTTCACCGAACTCGGTCCGCGTTACCAGGATCGCCCCGGCGGCTACATCCGCATCCTCAAATGCGGCTATCGCGACGGCGACAGCGCTCCCATGGCCTGGGTCGAACTCGTCGACCGCCCCGAAGTCGAAGTCGAGGACGAAGAAGAGTAGGCTTTCCGGCCGGCGTCCGCCGCCAGCGTATAGGCGGCCGAATCGTAAGTGGTCGCGACGAAGATCAGTCCGATCGCCGTCAGAATCGAGCACCAGGTTGCCATGCCGGCTGACGGCGATGTACAGGAGAAAGCAAAGCGTCGCTATGGCGGCGACAATGAACAACACGCCAAACCGTGTCGTGATGGCGACATACATGGAGTCGATGACCGCGGCGCTCTGTTGCGGCGCGATCAGTATCGCGAGCACAATGCCGACCAGCAGCAAAAGCCCGCCGGAAAAAATGAACCGGTCAATGGCGGGAGCAGTGTTTTCGGTTTCCAACGGCAAATCCAATGCTTCCAGCGGATTCGGCGTGATCACCGATCAGCCGAATCTAGACAAAAGGAAAGAGTTTTTCGCTTCAGGCGTGGCGTCAGGCAAGCAAGATTTCCTCGATTTTTCCTAGCGCTGCCCTCACGGGCATTGCGAGTATTCCGTTCAGATTCAAGTCTGATTCGCCGCCGTGGAACAGGAAGCATTTGGCAGGTGGATAGTCCGTGCGAAATTCACGCAATGCCCGCGTGTCCTTTAGCCCCGGATTTCGTGAGCGCTTGATTTCGATGGCGATCAGGCCGCGCGGCCCATACAGCACAAAGTCGACTTCCAGTCCATTGCGTGTGCGCCAATAGCTGATCTCGTAGTCAAGCGCGAGATAGTCATTGATTGCTCTCAACTCCTGCAGCACCAGGGTTTCCAGCGCCGGGCCGTCGATTTCCGCCTCGCTGTCGAGTGGCCCAGTTGGTCGTACCGTGCGAAAAACGCCGGCATCGAAGAAATAGAACTTGTGCTGTGAAATCAGCTTTCGTTTTGCGTGGCGTGTGAAAACCGGCAGGCTTACGGCGATCAGCAGATCTTCCAAGATGGAAAAATAGTTCTCGGCAACTGAACGGGAGACTTGCGCCTCCCTTGCGACGCCGCTTACGTTGAGTGTCTCCCCCTGGGAAAAAGCCGCGGTTTCGAGGAATCTCGAGAAATGGCCGAGGTTTCGGGTAAGCCCTTCTTGCGCCACTTCTTCCTTCAGATAAGTTGCGATATAGGTTTGCAGGTAGCGCCTTGGTTCCGGGTCGCTGAAGCGCGCGGGAAGGTGGCCAAAACGCAAAGAATTCGCCAGGTCAAATGCTTCCGCTTGTTCCCGTACAGTCAGCGGGTGCATATGCCAGGTCCGCGCCCGCCCGCCGAGCAGATTCACGCCTCGGCGTCTGAGCGACCTCGCGCTTGATCCGGTCAATGCGAAGCGCAGCCCTCTCGATTCGATCAGGTCATGTACTTCATTGAGCAATTCGGGCACGCGCTGCACTTCGTCGATTACAATCCAACCGGAGTAATCGGGAGGAATCAACTCGCGCAAGCGCCCGGGATTGGCCGATAAGGGCATGTAGAATTCGGATTGCAACAGATTGACGAAGGGCGTCTGCGGGAAATGCTGTTTGAGCCAGGTCGTCTTTCCCGTGCCCCGCGGTCCGAACAGGAAAAAGCTCTTGTCGGCGGAAAGCGGCGCATTGATTGCACGATGAAACATGGCGGCGTCGCTTTGGATGATCGCTGTTCAGCCAAGTCTAGTCGAAGAAAAGGATTTTTTCACCTAAAATATTAAAAAACGCAGGATAATTTCACCTTAAAGGAGAATTTAGCCTTGAAATAGCGCAATTTCCGCCCCGCCAGGGGCAAACCGCTCGTGTGTCGGGTTTTTGTCGTTGGCCTGACAAGCCGAAAGTATGAGAATTCGTCTCATCCTGGTTCTTGAAGAGGATTGTGACTGTGGAACACCCAAGGGAACTGCCGGAGTTGAAAATCGACCGGAAGGCTTTGAAGCTGTTGCGCGAGCGTCGACTGTATACGCAAGATGAATTCGCAACTGCCGCGGGAATGAGCGTTCGTACCGTACAGAGGGCGGAGATGGGGAAGCCCATCTCGGCAGAGACACTCAGATCAATAGCGGCCGTGCTGGAGATTCCGACTACTCGGTTATTGGCGCCCAAGCCGCTGCCGAGAGGATATTGGACCGGAGTATGTTTCGGTGCTGCTGGAATTTGCATTGGAACCGTTTACGCTGTGTATGCGGCAATGCAAGGAACCAGCAACGAAGCGGATCTGGGTGTGGCCTTGGGCGTGATATTCGCGATCTGCGGAATATCCAGCGCTTTACTGGGAATCTTGGTGAACAAATTCCGTAATTCGTACGAAACGTCACCGTCGGCGGATTCGGAAAAACGCTAATTCATGCTACAGGATTCGAATCATCTCACGCGCTGGACCGCTTGTTTTTCTCGGTCACTTCCGTTGCGGTAAGCGGGCGGTATGTATCGTCGGGCGCCGAGAATGCACTTTGTAACTCCGCTCTGAGACGTTCAAAGGCCTCGACCTCCGCCCGTTCCTTGTCGCGCCGGATCAGGTCGCGGATGTACTCGCTGACGTTCTCATAGTTTCCGGACTCTCCGACATTGGCCGCGACGAAGTCTCTCAGCGGGCCGCACAATCGAATCGTCATCGTTATCGTCGCGCGTTCCATGGATTCTATGCGCATCTACGAGCCTATCGCGATACTAAGCAATAATGAATACAGGTGCGAGCGCAGAATCCCAGGCTGGGTCTGATCCATGGTCATGCCGCTACTTTCGTGCACACGAAACGGTCGTTTTCTATACACGTCTCGCTGTCATGTATACGAAACCCCCATTTCGTGTACATGACGGTCTTTGCCGGATGTCACATCGGCGACTCTAAACTGCGCTACGAAGCGCGTCTTGCGCTATGATTTGGCTGCGGTCGAAGCGAGTCTGTACATGATCAGGAACTGGGCGACAAATCCATTCAAGCCGGGGGCCGGCAGGATGCCTCCGCACATCGCCGGACGAGAGCGCGAGAAATCGGTGTTCGACGAGTGCATCCACGAACTGGCACGATCCGAGGAACCGCAGGCGATTTTGCTCGTGGGTCCGCGGGGTTGCGGGAAAACGGTTTTGCTCAACTGGTGCAAAGACCATGCGAGAACGGTGGACGGACGCATCCGCGTGAAGGAATTCACAAGGGAAGTCCCGGCGACCATGGCAGGCATCGCCAGGGAGCTGCTCGACAACGTCTTCGACATACGCTACCCCGATGAAATTGTCGCAAGGGCACAAGTTGGCATCGCCGGCGCAGAAGGGAAGTGGAGCGCCGAACCCAGCGACATGGTGATCGTGGATGCCCTGATCGAAGAATGTCGCAAGTTGCCCTTGTTGCTCGTTCTCGAAGAAGCGGCCGAATCAGGCCCGGAAAGCATTGGCGCGCTGTTCAACCTGAACCAGAGAATCAATCGCGAGACCGGAAACATGCTTTTCGTCCTCGCCGGCACTCCGAGGGTGATCGATGTCATCCGCGAATCCAAGGCGACTTTCTCAGACCGCAACAAGGTACTAAACATAGGATTGCTCGAAAGCCGGGAGTCGGCAGAAGCAATCGCCAGACCATTGGACGAAAACCTCATGCGAATTGAGGATGCGGCACTTGCAAGGGTCGTAGATGAAAGTCAGGGATTTCCGTATTTTCTCCAGATATGGGGTAAAGCGTTATTCAACGAAGCCATCCACAAAGGCAGCCAGGAAATCGGCATGGAGCACGTGGGGAGCGTTGCTAAAGAAGTCGAAGCAGATCGAAATGTCACCTATGCCACCCGCTACCGCGAATGGAGCGCAACCGACAAGAAGATTCTCGCCGAGGTGCTGAACAGATTCCGGCAAGCCGGAAACAATGCCGACTTCAGCGACGAAGACTTGCTGCAAGCAGTCTCGCAAGTTCTGAAATCTAAAGAAGAAAACAGCTTTCGGGCCGAACAATTCACCAGAAAGATCACAGACACAGGCTGCCTCTGGCAACCTTGGGGTAGCAACCGGCTTGTTCCTGGCTTGCCGAGCTTTATAGATTTTGTTTTGAAAACGCAATCCAATATGGGTTGAACTGGCATAGTGAGTGCGATGGGGATATTCAGTGTCCTGTTTGGGGGTAAGAAAAAGTCGTCGGCTGGATTATCGTCCGAAGTTAGTCAGATCTTTGAACGGATCGCAAAGTTCACGACGGATGAGGATCTTCAAAACTCGATGAACGACCCAATGATCAAGGATCAGATCGTGGGCGGGCTTGACGTGGATCAGCTTCCACACGCCATAGGTGAGTTTGGTCGCTCGGGTGAGAATCCTATTCCGGTCAACGGGGTTTTGGGAGAGTTGCTGTACCTCTCATTGCTGAAGACCGAAAACGAGAATCGACAGCTGCTGTTCCACAGGCTTGGCTCAGTAGACGCGCTCGACGTGTACGAGACTGTTTCGATCGACGGGAGCAAGTGGGATATCCTGTTTTTCTCCCTGTACCATCCACGAAAATCACGCATCGCCCCGACTGGGTACACGATTTCCGAGTCGCGTAGTCAGATTTTCCTCTATGGGACAAATCGACGAGTCGACGATTTTCCTCATGGTATACATCAAGCTATACGCCAGACCACGAAAGATTTTTTTGGAATCCCATTGCCACCACCGCAAGTGCGAGAGGCGGAGGAAAGAGTCCAGTTCCGTAGGCCAAGGGAGCATGAGGAGCGAGTAAGGACCGCCATTGCAGGCGTCACTGCTTTCCGGGGTTAGGCACAGTGCTTGAAGACACGAAACAATCTGACAGAGCAGACATAAGAAAATCGTTACTCGACATTGCAGTCGAATCTTGGCGCCTTAGTCGTCTTCTAAACAGGTTGCTAGCAAAGCTCGACGCAGGTGAACAGGGCAGATATCGAGGGCAGTTCCGGTGGTTCGAAAAGAAGCTAGAGGACTCCCTTACTGGCGCGGGGATGCGGATCGTGAATGTGGAAGGCCACGATTTTGATCCGGGAATGGCGGCTACACCATTGAACATTGAGGAATTTGGGGCTGACGATACTTTGGTTGTAGACCAGATGCTGGAACCGATCATTATGGAATCCGACGGCGCTGTTGCCAGGACCGGGACCGTCACGCTCAGAAAGGTGGAATCATGAAGAACTACGTCGGAATTGATCTAGGTACTACGAACAGCGCAATCTGTTCGTACGATGGCGACGAGACTCGCATCTGGAAGAGCCCGGAACAGAACGATGTGACTCCGTCGGTGATCTATTTCGACCGACGCGGAAACAAATATGTCGGCAAGCGCGCGTACGATTCGGCGCCACATAGCCCGGACAACGCGGCGATGCTCTTCAAGCGGCTTATGGGAACAAGCACACCAATCAAGCTGTCCGCTGCGGATATCACGATGACCCCTGAGGAGTGTTCATCCGAGATCCTTAGAGTGCTGTTTGGTTACTTGCCGGAAGAACTCCGTAACGTAGTCGATATCGGAACTGTCATTACCGTACCGGCAGCTTTCAATCAGATGCAGAAGAATGCCACGAAGCAAGCTGCGGATCTCATTGGGATTGGCCGAGTGGCGCTGATGCAGGAACCTGTGGCAGCGGTCATGAGCGTCATGAAGGCTCGCAGCGCGGACGGCATCTTCGTCATCTATGACCTCGGTGGGGGTACTCTGGACATTGCTTTGGCGGAGAGTCTGAGTGGCCGGATTAACTTGCATTCCCACGGGGGCATCGCGATGTGCGGTGGTCGGGACTTTGATCGCCTGCTTGTTGACAACGTGATCAAACCTTGGCTGTTCGAAAACTTTGACCTTCCGGAAGATATTTCGGCTAATCCCAACTACAAGTCGCTGCTAAGACTCGTGGCATGGGCCGCAGAACGGGCAAAAATCGAGCTCTCCGCTCGGGAGGAATCAATCATCAGTTTGTCCGAGACTGAGGCCCGCATTCGGGACCAGGCCGGACAGGAAATATTTGTCGATATCCCAGTTGCTCGGAACACCTTCGATGGACTGATCGAAGAAAAGGTCGAGGAATCGATCCAATCGGCACGGGACACGCTGGCGAGAGCTGGACTGAGCCCACACGACGTGGAACGTATCGTTTTTGTTGGTGGCCCCACCAACTACAAACCGCTGCGTGATAGGGTTTCGTTCGAACTTGGCATACCTGCGAGCGCGGAGGTCAATCCAATGACGGCCGTTGCTGAGGGAGCCGCTCTTTTTGCGGAGTCAATCGAGTGGCGTTCTGAAAATCGTAGGCGGAAGAGCAACAGCGGCAAGCTCAATTCGACGAAGAATCTCGACCTGGCTTTCAACTACACGGCCCGTACGCCTAATACGCGAGCCAAAATTGTTGTTCAGGTGGGCGGAGACGTCATGTCTGGTGCCGAGTTCCAAGTGGACAGCCTGGACACCGGCTGGACTTCAGGTCGGGTTTCCTTGAAAGACGGTGTAGCGGTCGACGTGACTTTGTCAAAAAGTGGCGACAACGTGTTTAAGGTTTTCCTGTTCGATTCGGCCGGCAGCCCGTTTGCGCTTGACCAAGACAAGATCGTTATTACTAGAACTGCGGCAACGATCGAAGCTATACCGGCGTCTCACTCGATCGGAATCGAAGCCCTTGGGAGATTGGGTGGATCACCGACCATTGAATGGCTTGTACGTGCTGGAGATCGATTGCCAAAGAAGGGCACACAAATGTTCAAGGCTGCCAAGTCGTTGAAGGCTGGTAGCAAGGATTCTCTCGACTTCAAGCTGTTGGAAGGCGAAAGTGAAGAACCGTCATTAAACCGATTCATCGGTATGCTCAAGATCACTGGTAATGATTTTGACGAAGGCGTAATTCCGGTCGGAGGGGATCTTCACTGCGACTTCGAAATGCGCGACTCCGGGAACATCGTACTTGAAGTATCCGTCCCGAGTATTGGGGGTACGTTTCATTCCGCAAGGAACTTTTACTCCGCGCAAGAGGGACATTTGGACTTCAGCAAGGAATCGGCACGCATTTCCGAGGAGGGCGAATGGACACTCCAAAGACTCGACGAGATCGAAAAGAAACTGGACGATCCCAAGATTGAACAGGCGCGGAGAAAACTCGTAGC
Organism: Pseudomonadales bacterium; assembly: GCA_028279115.1. Classification (GTDB taxonomy): domain Bacteria; phylum Pseudomonadota; class Gammaproteobacteria; order Pseudomonadales; family Pseudohongiellaceae; genus UBA9145. The sequence continues at coordinate 8,153 of JANQSV010000024.1, read as the reverse complement.
GTCCTCGCAACTGGATTCGGATGAACCAGATACTGAACGCGCCCAAGAAGCCATGGAAGGCGTTGCGGAAGCGCGTCGCCTGTTGGCTCAGGTCCGCCAAGAAAACCTAAAAGAGATCAGGCAGATGGAACTAGAGTACGCGACCGATGCCTTCAATAAGCACATTCGCCGATTTGCGCGTCCGGGCGAGGAGAGTGCTTTCGAAAATTTGGCTCGAACAGCGCAACGTGCGATCGACAGGAACGACAAAGATTTTGAAAGTCACCTAAATGAACTCAGAGACACAAACTTTGAGATTCTATGGCGCGAGGACTGGTTCGTCGTCGAGAAATTCAAGCGTATGGCATCGTCACCGCACCGCTTCTCTGATCTGGGTCGGTTCAATGAGTTGCTGACTGTGGGTAGGACTGCTTTGCAGAACGATGACATTGATGGATTGCGGCAAGTCATCGGGCAACTTTGGCAAATTCAGATCACAATCGAAACAGATTCCGATCTGCTCGACACTTCGAACATTATCCGGGGGTGACCATGACTGGCGAGCGCTGGTTTCCGGCAAAGCATCAATTGCCTGACGGGTCCACGCTCGGCCAGATGTTGTCTAGCGGTGTAGACTGGCAGATATACCTTATGGATAGTAACAACTCGATCCTTATCGCTCGCCAAAGTCTGGTAGATCGTTGGGTCGAGTCGAAGTTCGTGCCAGACTCGGTGCTGGACTCGTTCACATTCGGCAAGTATGAGTACAGAGCGATATCTTCCGGGTCCGATCAAAGACTTGAGCCTGTTGCTGACAATGGTTCGCCGAACACGAAGGCAGACGGACTCGCGTTCGCGCGCAGCATGAGAGAAACGCGAAAACTCGACGCGGAGGCGCCGTTTCACGATGCCATATACGTTGAGCGTTATTCACGATTGCTTCCAACCTGGACTGTTTCAGAAGGTAACTCCGATGAAGAAATTCTGGGGCGATGGCTAACTGGCGGAGTTGCAATCCCGGTGACATCGTTTCGTCGCCTTTCGAATCTACTCGGATGGTTGGGGAGTCAGGACGTGGCGGACTTGGTCGAAGCGGCTGGATTCAGCGTCCCTCGAGATGCCGGAATTACGAGGACAAGAGGAAAACCCGAAGAACAACGCTCTACATCTGTGCGCTCCGAGCTTGAGACCTCCCAACCGGATCAGGACAAAGAATCTAGCGTCGCGATGCCTCACCGGCGATTTCATCTGTCGGGGCGGCCAGCCTTGGAAACCTTCTTCAACGAACATGTCATCGACATCATTGAGAACGCGGACCGGTATAAAGCGTTCGGGATTGATTTTCCGGCGGCCATCGTCCTGCATGGGCCGCCGGGCTGCGGGAAGACGTTTGCCGTGGAACGACTGGTCGAGTATCTGGATTGGCCAATCTTCCATATCGACTCCAATAGCGTTGGCAGTTCGTATATTCACGAAACGAGCAAGAAGGTCGGCGAAATCTTCGATAAGGCAATGAACGTAGCGCCATCTATGATAGTGATCGATGAAATGGAGTCATATCTGTCAGATCGACAGATCCACGAGTCGAGCGGCTTACATCACGTGGAAGAGGTTGCAGAGTTCCTGCGCCGAATTCCGGAAGCAAACAAGCGTCACGTGCTCGTGATCGGTATGACCAATCGACTTGAAATGATCGACTCAGCGATTGTTCGACGTGGCCGCTTTGACCATATCGTGGAAGTCGGGATGCCTTCTGCCGCGGAAGTCTCGGAACTTGTCGATTCACTATTGGCGAAAGTGCCCATTGAAGGTGGAATCGATTCCGAAGAGGTAGTGAAGTCGTTGACGGGTCGAGCACTGTCGGACACCACCTTTGTTATTCGTGAGGCTGCTCGATTGGCGGCACGCGCGGGGAAGAGTGAACTGGATGGTGAGTCGCTGCACCGGGCGCTAGGAAATCTCCCATCGATCGATCAGAAAAAGCGATCAATCGGCTTTGTTCAGGATTAGACCGTGGAACTCCTGAACAACCCATTCGCGACACTTGGTGCCACGACGCGGGATGACAAGCGCCGCATCATGGATTTGGCTGAAGGGAAGAGCCTAGTCTCTGACGAAGCGCGTGTGCGGGATGCAGTGGCGGTATTGACCAATCCTAGACGTCGTATCGCGGCTGAGATCGGGTGGCTACCCGGCCTCGGACCTAAACGCATATCGGAGGCTATTTCAACGTTGGATAGCGAGCCCGCCCAGGTAAGTCATCTAGGGGGACTGCCGGGCCTCGCCCGCGCAAATCTGCTGGCAGATGGCTTGGAACGGGTAGTCGAACAGTTACCCCGGCACGAAATTGCTCTGAGGATGGTTGCACTCGCCAATGCGCATGAGGAGATCGATACTGAACAAACGACTATGGTATTGAACGAAGAAAGGTCAGTGGCTGGGTTCCCTGCCATCTCGGACATGCAAAGCGTGGAGTCCGAGTTGCAAAACCGACGGCAATTCTACAAGCAGGCTACTTTGCAAGCTCTCGAAAAGCTGACTCCTTCTTCAATCATTGAAGTGGTCACTTCTGCAGTTGACAAATCGACTGGAAATGGCAGCCACCAAGCCCCGATTCTCATTGACGATTTGGTCGACGCCGTAGAAGTCAGGGCGCAGCCACTCCTCATTGAAGAAGCAAAAAACGTTTCCAAAATTGTACACGTATTGCGGAACTCGGCCGGGCAGAAGGAAGTACGCGACAAGTTAAACCGCCTAGTCACAGAGCTTGAGAACGTTGTCAGGAACTGGGATCGCTTTGCCCAACCGATGCAAGTGAGTGCGCGAAGCCGTGGTACAAGCCACAACATGAGTCTTGAAGTTGCAATGGAAATAAGGAGTCTGGCGATAGAACTTACAAACGAACATGGCCTTGTCGATATATCCAAACGACTAACGGCACTTCAACAGGAAGTTTTCGCGGAGGTTGATCGCGTTGTGGAGCAGTTGGAGGAAGATGCCTCCACGCTCGACAGGATTGCGGAACAGCGAACGCAGTTTCTCGCCGAAATGGAAGCAAGGGCCGATTCGTGGAAGAAAGAGATAACCTACGAAGTCGATATTGGCTTGATTTTCAAAAACAGGCTTCGAATTTCACCGGAGGGCGTGCAGTGGAAGGATTCAAACATCCCGCTTCAGGAGATCAAGCGAGTTCGGTGGGGCGGAACCAGGCACTCCGTGAACGGCGTCCCAACGGGCACAACGTACAAAGTTTTTGTTGGGAGTGAGCGTGGCAGCGCGACAATTGAACTCCAGAAGGAGCACATCTACTCGGAATTCGTTGATCGATTATGGAAAACTGCGGGTGTACGTCTACTTACGGAAATGCTTGAGGGTCTGCATACCGGCAAACGCTATAGGTTTGGGTCGGCTGTTGTCACCGACCACGGTATTGAACTGGAGAGGCGTAAGCTCTTCATGGGGAATGAGCGTGTGCCATGTAAGTGGGCGGACTTGGTCATTGGAAGCGGTCCCGGCACTCTCCGCATCACGAAGATCGACGAAAAGAAGGTTGGGGTAGAACTACCGTATCAGGAAATGGATAATGTTCATATACTCGAAGCGGCATTGTTCGCACTGCGGAAGAGCAATTGTGCCAAATTGAGTGATTTGCTTCACGCGACCGATTAGAGTTGCCTATCTTCTCGCTGTGAGAGACATATGAGCGAAGACGGAAACAAAAAGGGATTTTCCCAACTGTCATCTCTTGCTTCTGATGTTGAGCTGACATTGGAAGAGTTGGCAAGTCGACAAGCGAGACTGGAACAACCTGTTGCTGACCATACCAACCAGGAATCTCAAACGGAATCCGAGGAACAGGTACCTAGTCCTTTACTTCCGCCAAATGCCGAGCAGGAGATCGTGGTTTCAGGTGAATCCGGAGAACCTGATTTGGGCTCTTCCGGAGAGAAATTGTATCTGATCTTTGCCGCAGCAATTGTTCTTTTCTTATTATTTAGCTTCATTTACTTCGATGGCGAGGATGAAGTTAGCTCTAACTCGGTTACGTCAGTTTCGGAGCCATTGCAAAGTTTCTCGCCATCGCCCGAGCCAGAAGCGCGGTTGTTAGATTTTGAGTTCTCCGAGCCGCCTGTGGGAAACGAGCATACTTTGTCCGTTGAACAAATAAGATGGTGTCTCAGGGAGGACATATGGATAGAAGTTCTTCGTCCTATGGCGATGACTAATTTGCAGATTGATCAGTTCAATTCAAGAATTGAGAATTACAACAGCCGATGCACAAGTTTTCGCTACTTTGAAAGAACATTTATACAAGCTCAGCAACAAGTTGAATCCTTCAGAGATCAAATTGTTTCAATAGTGCCTATTCCTTGGGATACAACTACGTCACCTGCCATACCCGACTCAATTGGGGCGGATGCGCCAGATTTTTTATCACAGCCCGATCAGAATCCAAAATTGACGCTGGATATACAGAGTGCCCTGAATTTGTTGGGGTACGATGCCGGACCTGTCGATGGCATCTTTGGTGATAGAACTAGAATTGCTATACAAGACTTCCAGCGTGATTTTGGGATTGCCATTGATGGCAGACTGACTGAATCACTACTGGTCCAACTTGAAGACGAGGCTGCATCACGCCTTACCCAAACCGCAATCACTACAAACGATAGTGAGGTTCCGACACCAACAATAACGTCAGCAGATTTGTCGGCTAGTAGCTTTACTAGAGGATCACATGAGGATGAGCTAATTCAGGTTCAAGGTGCTCCGACCAGGATCAGGCGTTATGAGTACTCCGGATATGAGACATGGAGTTTCGGTTTAAGTTCCGTAGACATTGATTTCCGAACCCGCCGAGTGCTTGAATGGAATAATTATGGAAACCTCAACGTAACACTTTCCCCTGGCGATCAAACAACGTCATCTCTTATGTTTACGATAAACTCTCATGCCGATGATGTGTTGAGACTACAGGGTACACCAACCAGTATCAGGCGTTATGAGTACTCCGGATATGAGACATGGAATTTTGGTTTAAGTTCTGTAGACATTGATTTCCGAACCAGCCGAGTGCTTGAATGGAACAATTATGGAAACCTCAACGTAATACTTTCCCCTGGCGATCAAACAACGTCATCTCTTGTGTTTACGATAAACTCTCATGCCGATGATGTGTTGAGACTACAGGGTACGCCAACCAAGATCACGCGTTATGAGTATTCCGGATATGAGACATGGAATTTCGGTTTAAGTTCCGTAGACATTGATTTCCAAACTCGCTGTGTACTCGAATGGAATAATTTAGGTAATCTTCGTGTGGGGCAATGATTGTTTCGAGAGACATTGGCGTTAAAATCCGCAATTAGGAAAATTCTTTCTATTCTATTCTGTACTGTACTGCCTTATCAGATTTTCCCGTAATGAAATAAACTGTCTTGCCCTGTTATGCATATCAAAATAGATTTCGTTTATACGAATCTCTTTCTCTTTTCTTGTCATCGAAGCAGAAGTGGAAATTTGCTCAATTCGATTTCTGTTGGCAGAGAAGAAACGATTCACCTGGCTATCTAACCTATCTAATCCGCCAACCAATCTTCTGCAAGTACCATTTCTAGCGCATCTTGGATAGTGATCTTGTGAGTCATAGAAATAATTCATCCACCAACTGGTAGATTCCGCGCCGGGATTGACCAGAACGCCCATTCCGCTGGCGTAACTCAGGAACCTCGGGAAGGGTTTAGGGCCGTTTGAATCTGAATCCCAGGCAAGCTCATCAAGCCCTGTCATTGCCAGATTTCCAAGATGGCCGGTGTATCCGCGAACGATGGTCTCGACCTGTAGCGGGGACACGTTGAGCACTTCACCGATCAGTACATAGGGGGCCAGAGTGCTTCTGTAATGTCTGCTACTAGGCGGTTGCTGCAACTGCATGTAAGGCGGTACGATTTCTTCTCCGAAGAAATTGGTATTTGTTTCTATTTCCCATATCGGCTTGATCGCCGCGGGCAACCACCCGATCGATACGTTGCCATGAACGAGATGTCCGAAGAATCCTGGGCCTGCCAATGAATCTACGGAACCGACGACATCGAGGCCGATTTCGGGAAGCTTCATGAAGACCGCTCCTATCTGGAATGGGACGGGCAATCTCAAATCGGTTTCGCCCATGATGTCGTAAATCGTTACATAGGCCGACTTCTCGTATTCGGTCTCGCCCTCGTATTGCGTCTTGCGATCAGGATCGGAGATATTCCAGAACCATACAGTGGCGGTCGCTATGGACAATGCCAATCCTGCGTTTCGGACTTTCTGTAGATGGCTAATCTGCTCGTTCGTAAGCAGATTCTGATGCGCTTCTCTTCCATATTTTGGTCGCCAAACCTGGTATAGCTGATCGAATCCTTGAACAGCAGCATTGAAGAAAGGCACTGCTCCGATGTACATCCTCCATGGTCGGCTCGAACCGATGTTTGCGAAATCGGTCGAAACCATGCGAGCGTCCCTGATTGCCTGATATTTGGTAGTACCGGAGTCCATTGCATTCTGGTACTGAGTGAGCCTGGTTCCGACCTCCGCAACCCATGCCGGCCTCGTCAGAATAAAGACCATACGACGCGCTTTTCGAATCCAACCGCTATATTTGGAGTTGGAAGGAATAAACTCGTCGGCTGGACCGGCTGCAATCTCCGCCTCTGCCAAGCCGGAATTGAAGCCACCTTGAAGCAGATAATCCCGTAAGGCCTCGTTGCGACCGCTTCTGAGATCCTCAATTGCTTTGGTTGCCCCTTGCGCGGTGCTCCATACTGGAGCCTGGGGATGGCGGCCTAGAACAAACGCTGCCAGAGTATCCCGAACAAAGTTCCTGACGATAAACATGGGGAGAGCAGTGATCATCGTTGACACTGCCCGTTTAACGCTGCAACACAGCTGCACGATCAATGGAAAGGGTGGCTCAGAAAGTGACGAGAGCATGCTCCTCAATGCAGGATCGTCCGTCGAGTATGACTCATAAATTCCTTTGACGATTCCGATAGTTTGAAATTCCATCCCAGAGCGCCAAGGAACGAAAGCATTCGACTTGGCGAGTTCATGCCTTGCCCTCCAACACAACGCGTTATAGATATTCTTGCCGAATGCGTTGTGGACCGCCAGAATTGGATCTCCCTGAACCGGTACGTTGTCTTGTCCTATTCTGATCTTGCCATTCTGGTTGAGGTCAGCGCCGAAGATTGGTGCGGTTATCGGCCAATTATTCGAATCGTCAAGTTTTCCTTGACCCGCCGGAGGGACATATCGCATATCCAGGTAGAACTGAAGCATGGAATCTTGAAGCTTCCTTATGCCATCGGCAACACGAACGACTTTTTCCCGAATAGCCGGTGTCAACGCGCCAAGTTCAGAATTTACTAGTTCCTCCATTGCGTTTGGTTCAATGCGATACCGACCAAACTTCCAGATAGTGTAATGAACCGCAGCGCGGGCCACTTTCGGATCGTAGGGCCCCAGTTGCTTGAAAATGTGATGTAGTCCGTTTGCGGGAGAAGGCTGATCGTTGACGTCAATCCTTCCCGTTCCCTGAGAATTTTCACGAAACGCTCCAAAGCGCCACAAGTACTCGGAAAGCGAGGCGGCGTGATTTATGTGCTCGAATCTTTCGCCAATGGAAGGATTGTTCAGCTTCTCACCAATCGTAACGGCCGCATGCCATCGATTAACGAAAAGAGTTCGATAGAGCCGAAGGCGTGGACGCCAGTCGCTCGTCGCGTTTCTGATCCGCTCTGTTAAGGTTGCGCCGTTACTCACTCAATCAACCCTGTCTTCCGATGAGATTCCAAAGTTCCAAGAAGCAATCCTTGGTAAAAAAAGGGCCAGTGCATCTCTAATGCACTGGCCCTTTAGATAGATTCCCTTTCCCTTTCGTACCGTCGGCGCGGCAGAGTGCCGCGCCGCAGGATTGGGTTGACTACTCGGGTAGCGCCATTGCCGTCAGGCGCGGGCCGGTCTGCAGGATGTGGCGACTACAAGGGGACTGTTAACCCCGCCATTCAAACCGAGCAGTTTCCTATTCCGACGCTAGAGGAGATACGGGGAAAAGTGGCTTCATGGAAAAAGTTCACCAAAATTGACCTGAGGAGCGCCTACCAACAGATGGTCTTGGACAAGGCGTCGCA
>JANQSV010000023.1 GCA_028279115.1 Pseudomonadales bacterium | reverse complement strand
GCATCGGGTGCAAAGCGACTACATGAGCGCGATCCAGGAAGTCGTGCCGACGCCGCCGAACATCACCCTCGACCGCAAGATGACCTTGTTCCAGGTCGTCGCGGGAGGCAGCCGCGAGATTCAACTGCATCATTTCGGCCGCGCCCATACCGGCGGCGACGTGGTCATTTTCCTGCCGCAGGAACGCATCGTCTTCACCGGCGACATGATGCTGCCCGGACTTGCCTACATGGGCGACGGCCACGTCGACGAATGGCCCGCCGCGCTGGAAGGGCTGAAGACCCTCGATTTCGACATCTGGCTGCCGGGACACGGTCCGGTGATGCGCAGCCGCGAGCCGATCGACAACTTCCAGGCCTATCTGGGCGACCTCTGGACCGCCGCGGCGGAAATGTACGAGAACGACGTCCCGGCGTCTGAAGCCGCCGCCACCATCGACATGACCGCCCATGCCGGCAACTTCCCGCAGATCCAGGGCCCGGGGGTCGACCTCAGGGCCATCAACCGGATTTACCAGTTGCTGGGTGAGCGGTAACAGGCGTCGGCGCCGCACTGGATCAGGCGGCGCCGGTGGGTGATTGATTCAGGCTCAATACCTGTAAGTGGATTCCATACCATAAAGGCGTGGCGCCGTGGTGCTCGCGGTGTGGCGGAAGGACTCGGATTCGCTATGGCGCAAGATCCGCAGGTTCGCCACATCGTCGAAGACATTAAAATATGCGCAGCCTCAAGGGATTCGGCTATATTCGCTCATCTTTCTATAGCGCTTCGTTGCCGGTTTCGCCAGTGCGTATGCGAATGGTCTGTTCGAGGTCGCTGACGAAAATCTTGCCGTCGCCGATCTTGCCGGTGGCGGCCGCCTTGCAGATGGCTTCCACCACCTGGTCGGCCAGACCGTCCTCGACAGCGATTTCGAGTTTCACCTTGGGCAGAAAGTCGATTACGTACTCGGTGCCGCGGTAAAGTTCGGTGTGGCCTTTCTGGCGTCCGAATCCCTTGATTTCGGTAAGTGTCATTCCGCTGACGCCGAGTTCGGAAACCGCTTCCCGTACATCATCCGACTTGTAGGGTTTGATGATCGCTACGATCAGTTTCATTGATCTTCTCCTGTTCCTGGGCGGGCCATGCTGCGGGGGATTCGACTCTATCACGGTGCCGGCTTTCGGCAAAATCCGGCGTTTTCGGCCTCATCGCGGTAACTTTTGCCGCCCGATTCCGTCTAGCGGCACATGGAAAAACGGAAATCGGACAGTGATGGAGAGTCTCCGATTAAATCGGAATTTCCCTGGGGCGCGGGGATGGGGAAAAATTCCAGGAAGGAATTTTTCGGAGAAACCAGGCAACGACGCGGAAGGCTGCCGGCGGGAAGATGAATTCCGAATACACGCGAGCGGTGGAGCAATACGGACCAAAGGTTTACGCCTTTGCCTGCTACAGCTTGCGCGGCAGACAGGACGCGGACGACGTCACTCAGGAGGTGCTCGTCAAGCTCTGGCAGCATTGGCGCAAAGTCGATCCCGACAAGATCATGGCCTGGCTGATGCGGGTGACGCGCAATGCCGTCGTGGACCATATCCGCAAGCAGCAACTCGCGGAGTCCCGGCGCGATGACCGTATCGAGCCGGACGCCCGGCCCGATATCCGGCCCGGCGGCGAAGACCAGGGCGAGGTTCGCGACCGGGAACGCTTGCGCGAAATCTTGCTCGAATCGATCCTGGCGCTCGACGAGCCGTTCCGTTCGCTGCTGATCATGCGCGACATCCAGGGCATGAGTTACGCGGACATGCGAGGCGTTCTGGAAATGAGCGAAAGCCAGGTGAAGGTGTATCTGCACCGGGGCAGAAGAAAACTGCGCGAAGACGAGGATTTGCGCCGCGCGTTCGGCAGTGCGCGCGGAACGGGAGACGAGAAGCTGGTTTCACTGCGGAAGCTCTGAGTTCACCCGGAGATTCCGCGCGGCACAGGGAAGTGCCGCCCGTCGGGTCCGATGGCGCAACCCATTGAACTCGGGAACAAAACAAAACCACGCTTTTGTTTTGCGGTTAGAGAGTAATTTCATGGATGGAATTATTCGGAGATTCAGTTTGCCGGCGCAAGCCGAAAACAGCGGGTAGATGAATATGAGCAACAGCACAAATGCGGAATGCGGAGTCGTCCAGTTGCAGATCGATGGTCTGCTCGACAACGAACTCGACGCGAATCAGCAGCAGCCGGCGCTGGAACACATCCGGTTGTGCCCGGATTGCGCGCGCGAGTTTCTGCTGGCGCGCTCGCTGCGCGACGCCATGCTGGACATGCCCCGGCCGGAAATGCCGCGGGGTCTGCTCGAGCGGGTGTTCGAGCAGGCCGGAAGCCGGCCCGCACGCTTGAGCGAGCGGTTGTGGGCGCTTGCCGGAGAACCATGGCTGCGGCTGGCGGTTCCCGCATTCGCGACGCTGGCGGCGGTAGCGGTCTGGCTGCAAGTCAGCGCGCCGGTTCCCGAGGAGCCGCAAGTCGCCAGCGTCGCGAATGCGGGAACCGCCCGCCGCAGCCATGGGTCTCCGGCAAGCGCCCACAACCGCCCGCTCAAGCGTGCGGGCCG
>JANQSV010000021.1 GCA_028279115.1 Pseudomonadales bacterium | reverse complement strand
CGGCAGTTCCAGCGCGTCTGCCGCTTCGCCGTTGACTACGACGAAGTCGACTTCGTGCAGCCTTTGCTGCGGCTCGCGCAGCGGGCCGGCGGGCAGGAGCAGGCCGTTGCCGAACATGCGCGCGCCGTCGACCATGGCGATTTCGATGTCTCGATGCAGCCGGTAGTGTTGCAGGCCGTCGTCGCTGAGCACGACGTTGACCTTGTATTCGGCCAGCAGATGCGCCAGCGCCGCGGGGCGGTCCGGGTCCACGACCACGGGGCATTCGGTGCTCGCCGCGATCAACACAGGCTCGTCGCCGCATTCGTCGGGGTTCGAATCGGCCTCCACGGCCAGGGGATAGTTGGCGGCTGTGGCGCCATAGCCGCGGCTGATGATTCCCGGAGACATCCCGCGCTGTTTGAGTTCCCGCGCCAGGGCGATCAGCAACGCGGTCTTGCCCGTGCCGCCGACGGTGATATTGCCGATGACGATAACTGGTTGCTTGCCGAGCCGGCTCACACTCGCGCTATGCCGCCTGCGCCGGTACGCGGCCACCGCTTGGAACAAGATGGACAGCGGCCAAAGCAGATAAAGCCATGGACGACGTTCATACCACGCACGTTCGAGAAAGTTCATGAGCGACGAGATTCCGCGACTAAATGGCAGGATTGCCATTTTGGACGGCGCGCAGCGCCGCCCCGCAGGGGCGAGGGGCATGGATGCCCCGAGTCACTTCGCGCGGAATGACATACTCTCCCGTCATTCTGCGCGAAGCGAAGCGTAGTCGCAGAATCTCTGGATCGAAGTCGAATCGCGAGGTCATTACAGCTCCATATCCGAAAATTGCATTGCGCGGAGGCGGGAGTAGTAGCCGCCTTTGGCCAGCAGTTCCGCGTGATTGCCGGATTCGACTACCTGCCCTGCTTCCAGTACCAGGATGCGGTCCGCGTTCTCGATGGTGGAGAGCCGGTGCGCGATGACGAAGGTGGTTCTGCCGCGGGTGAGCAGTTGCAGGGCTTCCTGGACGTGCTGTTCGGATTCGGAATCGAGGGCCGAGGTCGCTTCGTCGAGAATCAGGATCGGGGCGTCCTTGAGCAGGGCCCGGGCGATGGCGATGCGCTGGCGCTGGCCGCCCGAAAGCAGGCTGGCGTCGTCGCCGACCTGGGTGTCGAGCCCGTCTTCGAGTTCGGCGATGAACTCCATGGCGTGGGCGTTGCGGGCGGCCTCTTCCACGCGCTCCCGGTCGAAGCTTTCCTCGCCGTAGGCGATGTTTTCCGCGACGGTGCCGTTGAACAGTACGACGTTCTGGCTTACGACGGAGATCTGGCTGCGCAGGTTGTGCAATTCATAATCGCGCAGGGAGATGCCGTCGAGGGTGATGTCGCCGCTGTCGTAGAGGTAGAACCTGGCGATCAGCCGCGCCAGGGTCGATTTGCCGCTGCCCGAGCGCCCGACGAGGGCGACAGTCTGGCCCGGTTCGGCTGTCAGGCTGACGTTTCGCAGCGCTTCGACGTTGCCGTCGTAGGAAAAGCTCACATCGTTGAATTCGATCCGGCCTTGGGCCCGGTCGGTCTGGAATGTGCCGGTGTTCGATTCGGGTTCCTCGTCCAACACGCTGAACACGCTTCCCGCGGCTGCCAGACCGCGCTGGATCACCGAATTGACCTGGGTGAGCTGGCGGATCGGCCGCGATAGCAGGCCGGCCGTGGTGATGAAGGTGACGAACTCGCCGGGCGTCTTGTCGCTGAAGAAATCCGGCGACATCGCGAGCCAGACGAGCACCGCCATCGCCACCGCGACGATGAATTGCACCAGCGGCGTGCTGATGCCGAGCACCATGGCGATTTTCATGTTCTGGCGCCGGTTGGCGTCGCTCGCGCCGTGCAATTTGCGGTTCACGTAGGACTCGGCGTTGAAGATGCGCACGACCTGGTAGCCCTTGATCGTCTCCAGCGTGATCTGGGACACGTCGCCCATGGAGTCCTGCATCTGCTTGCTGTAGCGGCGGAAGCGCCGGGACGCCGCCTGTACCACGAGGCCGACGACGGGGGCGATGATCAGGAAAATGAGGCCGAGCCGCCAGTCGGTGTATAGCAGGGTCGCCAGCAGCCCGATCACGATCAGGCCTTCGCGCACGAGAATGGCGAAGGCGTTGCTGCAGGCCTCGGTCACCTGGGAGACGTCGTAGCTGAACTTGGAGACGAGCTTGCCGGGTTCCTTGTCGTCGAAGAATCGCGCCGGCAGCAGGATCAGGTTTTCGCTCAATTGCGAACGCAGCCTGTGGGTGACGTGGCTGGCGATATGCGCCATGGAATAGCCGCCGAGAAAGCCGCCGAGGCCGCGCACGAGGGGGATGGCCAGGCAATTGAGCACGGCGAAACTGCGCAGGCCGGCGGCGTCTTCCGAGCTGATGGCGTCGGTGAGCCAGCCGAACCACCAGGCGAGCCAGGGGGTGGTCACGGCGAAGAGGATGAATCCGACGATGGAGAAGAAGATCGCGACGCGGAACGGCGCGGCGTAGCCTAGCAGGCGCCGGTAGAGGTCGCCGCCGGATGCCGCGGGTTCGATGTTTGTGTTTGCTTCCGTGTTCATTTTTCTCCCGTGCGGCGCTCAGTCCTGGACTATATCGCGGGTCGCGATTTGCAGGCTCGCGAAGCCTGCCCTGCCGATGCCTTCCATCGCGGTTACCACGGCCTGGTGCCTGGCGTTCTCGTCGGCGGTGAGCACTACGAGCAGGCTTTCGTCGCCGCCGCCTTCGCGCTCGAGCGCGGCGATCAATGTCGTGATGCGATTATTGGCCAGCGCGGCGCCGTTGACGAGATAGTTGCCGTCGCGGTCCACCACGACGTCGATTCGCGCCGCGGGGGCTTCCGGCGTTTGGGCGTTGGCCTGGGGCAGATTGACCTGCATCCAGTTTTCGCGGTTGAAACTGGTGGTGACCATGAAAAAGATCAGCAGCAGGAAAACGACGTCGATCAGGGGCGTGATGTTGATCGCCAGTTCGTTTTGCTGTGCGCCGCGTCTGAATTTCATGTTTCGCCCGTCTTGACTTTGCTGTCGCCGAACAGGATTTCCACCAGTTTCACCGATTCCTGTTCCAGTTCCAGCACGAGGGCGTCTACCCGGCGGCGGAAATGGCGGTGGAACATGAGCGAGGGGATGGCGACGGTCAATCCGGCGGCGGTGGTGATCAGCGCTTCGGAAATGCCGCCGGCCAGCAGGCTGGCGTCGCCGGTGCCTTGCAGCATGATGTCGTCGAATACCTGAATCATGCCGAAGACGGTGCCCAGCAGGCCAAGCAGCGGGGAGATGAGGGCGATAGTGCCCAGGGTGTTTAGATAGCGTTCCAGATCGTGTACTACCTGGGCGCCGGCCTGTTCGATGGCCTTGCTCATTTCGGGACGGCCGCGGCGGGCGGCTGCGAGTCCTGCCGCGAGAATCTTGCCCAGGGGTGAGGCCCGGCGGATTTTGCCCAGGCGGTCGGCGTCCAGTTGTTTGTTTTTCAGCCAAGTCCAGATTTGGGCCATGAGGTAGGGGGGCGCGATGCGGGTGCGGCCGAGACTCCAGAATCTTTCGATTACGATGGCGGCGGCGACGATCGAGCACAGCAGAATCGGGAGCATGAGCCAGCCGCCAGCCCTGATAACGTCGATCAATCCACCACCCTCTTTGCGCTTGCCCTTCCACCGGGCTGTTTCTGCGGCTTAATGTAACACAGCAAGTCTGGGCTATATGGCTTCGATCCGTCGCCGCCGGCTGGCGGGGGGTTCAGCGGACGCCGTAAATACATCCCTGTAGGCTTCAGGCTCGGCATCCCTGCCTCGCACGCCCGCTGAACCCCCCGCCAGCCGACGGCGACGGATCGAAGCCATATAGCCCAGGCTTGCTGTGTTACATTAAGCCGCAGAAACAGCCCGGTG
>JANQSV010000116.1 GCA_028279115.1 Pseudomonadales bacterium | reverse complement strand
TCACCCGGGAAATACCGCCGCCACCGTCCCCTCTGTCCCAGCGGTCGCTGACGAATTCTCCGGCACCGTCTTCGGCGACCAGGCGCGCGCAAATGCTTTCCTGCAATTCAAGCAGGAACTGCCGCACCGCTTCCGTATCGACTTTGCTCATTGCGGTTTTCACGCCCAAACTTCTACCGAATTCGCTCACCCGTGACCAGATCGCGGATCTCGGACGGTTTGCCGTATCCGCCAAGTTCGCCTTCGACCATGCAGTCGATGACACCGCCGAATTGGCGCCGCACTTCTTCCAGCAAGCGAAATTCGGGTTTGCCGGCGAGATTGGCCGAAGTGGAAACGATGGGTTCGCCGAAAGCCATGCACAATTCATGCACGACAGGGTGATCGCTGACCCGAACCGCCACCGCCGGATGCTTTCCACGAATCCATTCGGGGTAGAGTCTGGCGGGATCGGGCACGAGCCAAGTGACATGTCCCGGCCAAGTCTCCCGCAAGCGCGCGAGCTGATCGACCGTGAGTTGCGTGAGCAGTTTTCCCATCTGCTCCATCCCCGCCGCGACGAGCAGCAAGCCCTTGTCGACGCGGCGCCGCTTCAGCCGCAGCAGTCGATATACGGCTTCACGGTTGAACGGGTCGCAACCGATTCCCCAGACCGCCTCGGTGGGATAGGCAATCAATTCGCCTTCCCGCAGCCGTCTCGCGGCCTCGATGGCCCGGGTTTCGGTCACCGCCGGCGAAGCTTCACTGCGGCTCCCGCAAAGCCCGGTCCTGAGCTTGCACTCTTTCGGCGTCGGCCCGGCGGTCCGCGGCGACACG
This sequence comes from Pseudomonadales bacterium, assembly GCA_028279115.1. GTDB lineage: Bacteria > Pseudomonadota > Gammaproteobacteria > Pseudomonadales > Pseudohongiellaceae > UBA9145. The sequence goes on along the minus strand of JANQSV010000116.1, from coordinate 3,999 downwards.
CTCGGCAAGATCGCCATCGGCCAGGGCGAGGATCTGCGCCGCGAGATAGGCGGCGTTGCGCGCTCCGGTTCTGCCGATGGCGACGGACGCAACAGGCACGCCGGCAGGCATCTGCACCGTGGACAACAAGGCGTCGAATCCCTTGAGCGGTCCGCCTTCCATTGGCACGCCGATCACGGGGCGGGTCGTATGGGCGGCGATGGCGCCGGCGAGATGGGCGGCGAGGCCGGCGCCGGCGATGAAGACCTGGCAGCCGCGTTCGACGGCGTTCTCGACATAGTTCCGGGTGGCTTCGGGAGTGCGATGGGCGGAACTGATCCTGATTTCATATCGAATGCCGAAATTCCGCAATATCTCGGCCCCGGCCCGCATGGCCTCCAAGTCGGATTTCGACCCCATCAAAATGGCAACAAACGGCGAACTCATCGGCCCCGCGCTCCTGTGAAAAACCGGCAAAATTATACTAGTCGCAACGCTCGCGCAAGTCTGCCGGAATCGTGCGGAGAAGCTTTCGGGGAAGTCGCGCGGTTAATCCGCCGGGAATGTGTCGACAACCGCAGGCTCGGCCTATCGCATCACTATCTTGACCGTCTGGCCCGGCACGGATGTGACGCCGGGCGCATTGGACAGATTCTGTATGGTCGGGGCGGTCAACCGCCACGAAGGTCCACCGCCGACGAAATAGCAGGTGGATCCCAGCATGGACCGGCCCATGCCCATGATCATGCCCGACGCCACACCGCCAATAGTGCCGGCCTCGTCGCCGTTGGTGAGCGCGTACATGCCCATGATGTTCAGTTCCGGCTGACAGTTGATCATGATCGTGAAATAGGTCGGTATGCACAAAGCGTTGTTCGCGATGTTGGGAAACGGCGCCGGAATGGCGAACGGCGGCGTCATACACACGTCGGGAACCGCCATCGACATACCCAGTCCGAAGGTCATGCACAACATGGTTCTTCCTCCTCTTGCCTATTGGGTCATATCCGTCGCCGCCGCCACGTTATGCACGCCGACGGTTTGGAGGCGCGTTCTGGGCGGCCCTCCGAGCGGCTTCGGTGGTTTCTTGCGCACAGCGGCGGCGATCAGCATGATGAGCGCTACCGGCAGCATGACCACACCGACTCCGATCTCCAGAAAGGGGCACAAGGCTACCAAGATCTTGGCGGCCTTCAAGGCCGTGTTTTTCGTCGAAGTGGTCTTGGACGGCGAACCGATTTCCGGCTCGATCGTGAACGTCGTAGCCCGAATATATGCTCCGATCGCCCATGCCGAGACATCCACGGATCGATATCCTATCCCGGCGATGTAGGCGCGGGCTACCGCGGCGCGGGCCGCGCCCCCGTACACGTCTCCCGAGTTCAGCACGGACACGTGCATGGCGGGCGCCGCCTGAACGCACGCGTACACTCCGCCGACGATGACGCCTTCCATTCCCACCATGCGCGTGATGGCGCCCGTCCATACCCTGTTGACCGCGCCCGTAAGCAGAGTCTTGCGTTCATGGAACTTGACCTTCGCGTTGCCATGCACGGTGAGGGTCTCGTTCCCGGTGGCGAGCGGCGGATCCGCGGGCGGCTCCTGACCCTCCGGCACCGGCCGCGGACCGATCGATACAACCGAATTGCCGCTGATTTCTTCCGTGTAGTTCCCCGTCACCTGAAGCGTCGCGGTTTGCAATACCTGGCTGTAATAGGCGTCGGCGGCTACCTGAACCCGCCGGCGCTCAAGATCGTACAGCCCGCCGCGCCCCATGATCTCGATTTCCTGGCCCGGCCTCCAGGGCGCGGCATTGATCTTCTGGCCCGCCGCCGCCGCGACTGCGGTCAGCGCCGCGCGCTCTATCGCCGTTCGATCCGCGGCCGCGATCAGCGCGTCAAGCTTTGAAGGGGCCGACTCGCCTTCGGTGGTATGCGCAGTCCAGTCCCCGGAAGAGGCCGAGCCCGAAGTGTCCGTCATCTCAGGTCTCCAGTTTCACGCCGCCGGCGGGCGACCCAACGTGAATTTTCGACGCGTAAGTCTCCGTAAGCGTGCCGATGGTCTCGACGCGCGTCATGAAATCGTCTATCAGCCGGCTGCAAAGGGTCGCCCTGGCGCCTATCGCGTGAGTATAGGCCATGTAGGACCGGATCATCAGTCCGGCTATTTCTACGCGGGTCACGTCCGCTTCCGCCCATCCGCCCCAGACCAGATAATCCACCCAGGCCGCCATGCGCAGGTATATCCCGCCAATGGTGTTCACGTATGCGCCGCCGATGATCGCTTCCGACTCGACCTGCGCCTTCAGATCGGCGCCGCCGTTGACGTACTCCTCGACAACCATACCGGGCTTGACTATTTCGTCACCGGCGACCTTGCGTTCGTAGTTGCCCGCCACGACCCGGTCGCGGCTGCCGCGCGACATCTGGTAGTTGCCGCGCGCGCGCAATGTCTTTTCATTGACGGTCGTCTCGGCGTCGCGGACGACCAGTCGCGAGATCGCCCGGGCCACGTCCACTCGCAGGTCGGCCTCCGCGACGATGGCCTCTTCCCGAAAAATCCGGCGAATCTCGTCTTCGGTCAGTGTCTGGCCAGACATCGTTTCGATCCTCCAACCGTTCCGCCGCTCCCTTCGCGCCGGTTATTCATTCTCATAATCTTCATGCGCTATTCGCCCTTACTGTACCATGAAAGTCGGCGCCTATCGTCTTTTCGGGCAGAAACCGCGCGCCTTCGAGATCGGCGTCCGTGAACACGGCGCGGGCGAGTTCGGTGTCACCGAAGTCCACTCCCCGCAGGAGAGTCCCGAAAAACCACGCGTCGGCCGCGTTGACGCCGGTCCAGAAACTGGTCGTCATGTTGCATTGAACGAATCTCGCTCCGGCAAGTTCGGCGCCTTCGAAAATCGCCCCGCCCAACTCGCAATTGTCGAATCGGCAATCCGGCGCCATTTTCACATCCTTGAAAACGGCGTTGGTAAATCCCGTCTCCACGAACCGCGCACCTTCGAAGCTGGATTCGTCGAAATGGAAACCGGCGATGAAGCCGCAGGTTGTGGCGTCGACTTCCTTGAAGACACTCCCCGGAAAACCCTTGTGCAGTCCCCACACCTTGAACATCGAGACGCGCTCGAAGCGGCTGTGGGGCGCGTGCGTACCGCTGTAGGTGACCTGCCGCATCTCGGCGTCGCGCAACGCGACGCCGACCAGAAGACTGTCGATCCACTGCAACTCCTCCCACGCTCCGCCCGTAAAGGCCAGATCGCGCACCGCCGCGTCCGACATCGTGATACGCTCGAAACGGCACCGGTCGAAGCGGCAGTTCATCCAGACCGGATCGATTATCCGCAGACCGCTGAAGACGCAGTCGGCGAATTCGCAGCCCTCGATATGAGCTCTGGACAAGTTGGTCTCGTCAATGGCGCAGCCGTCGAAAACGCAGTTTTCGAAGCGCGCGCCGGCGAAGGTCGCGTCGACGATCTCACAGTTCGCGAACTCGACTCCACGCCATGTCGTGTCCTCCGCGAGCAAACCTTCGAGGCGCCGTCCGGAGATTCGGTGGCGCTTGCGCGCCGCGGCGAGGCCGGGGACCGCCTCCGCCGCCACGCTCTCGCCCTCCGGGAGAGATTCTTGCGGCGCCGGCGAACTTTCGAACGGGGGCGTCGCGGTTTCGGCGGCGCCGCGTTCGATGGCGGAACTGTCCACGATCACGCCGGAGACGTCGATGTGGCGCTCGAACTCCCGCTCCGCCAGGCAATCGACGAGTTTGTTCCCGAACTGCGGGCCCTCCGTCTCGTCCAACGCCGGCCAGTGCAGGGGCGGATTGGGATTCATTTTGCGCGCGCCGGTCAGTTTGGCGAGCGTTTCTTCCGGATCGGGCGCGCTGTCGCCCGCGGCGCGTATGTGAGTCGCAAGAGCGATTTCCTGCGGCGAAACATGGGGGCCGGACAAGCTCCTGCCGATTTCCGCTTCCAGCGCCGCGCCGCGTCGTTCGGGCTCTCGCGGCGCATCGGGGTCCACC
>JANQSV010000114.1 GCA_028279115.1 Pseudomonadales bacterium | reverse complement strand
TCGTGCGCAGGATCGGTTCGATCGTCCAGTCCACGACGCGGCCCGAAGTGCTTTCCGACATCGGCGGATTTGGCGGCCTTTGCGAGCTGCCGGCGGGCTGCCGGCAGCCGGTGCTCGTCGCGGCGACGGACGGCGTGGGCACCAAGCTCAAACTGGCGCTGGAACTCGGTCGGCACGACAGCGTCGGCATCGATCTGGTTGCGATGTGCGTCAATGATCTTATCGTCTGCGGCGCGCAGCCGCTGTTCTTCCTCGATTATTACGCCACCGGCGCGCTCGACGTCGATATCGCCGTCGAGGTCATCGGCGGGATCGGCGCGGGCTGCCGGCAGGCCGGTTGCGCGCTGATCGGCGGCGAAACCGCGGAAATGCCCGGCATGTATGGCGCCGGCGATTACGATCTCGCCGGTTTCGCCGTCGGCGTGGTCGAAAAGGACGAAATCATCGTTCCGGAGCGGGTGTCGGCGGGAGATCGCCTGATCGGCCTCGGTTCGTCCGGGCCGCATTCCAACGGTTACTCTCTGATCCGGAAGATCATCGAAGTCACCGGCGCTGATCTCGGTCAGGACTTTGCCGGCCGGAGCCGGACTTTGGGCGAGGTTCTGCTCGAACCCACTCGCATCTATGTCCGGGCGATTACCGCCTTGCGGGAGAAAATCGCCATACATGGACTCGCGCATATCACCGGCGGCGGCATCACCGAAAATCTGCCGCGCGCATTGCCCGCCGGGCTTGTGGCGCGGATCGACGCGGCGAGCTGGCCGCGGCCGGAAATCTTCGATTGGCTTGAGGACGCCGGCAATGTTTCCAGGGAGGAAATGTTCCGCACTTTCAATTGCGGCGTCGGCATGATCGTTTGCGTTGCCGCCGAAGATCTGACTCCGGCGCTTGAACTGTTGCGGGAAGCCGGCGAAGACGCTTTTGCCGTCGGGGAAATATGCACCGGCGACGGGCGGAAAGCCGCCGTCGAACTCATCTGAGCGGTCGGGGAATCATGTCCGCGAATTCATGCAACGTCGTCGTGCTGATCTCGGGCAACGGTTCGAATCTGCAAGCGCTCATCGATCAATCGGGAAACCGCGGCTATCGGGTGGCGGGCGTCGTTTGCAACAATCCGGCGGCTTTCGGACTGCAACGCGCCGCGAAAGCGGGCGTACCGGCGGCGATCGTCGAACATCGCGACTTCCCGAACCGGGAAACCTTCGACGGCGCCCTGGGCGAGGCGATCGGCGCGTTTGCGCCCGATCTCATCGCGCTCGCGGGATTCATGCGCATCCTCGGCTCCGCCTTCGTGCGCGAACAGGCCGGCCGGATGCTCAATATCCATCCTTCCCTGCTACCGAAATATACGGGCATGCATACCCACCAGCGCGTGCTCGAAGCCGGCGAGCGCGAACATGGCGTTTCCATCCATTTCGTCAACGAAGAGCTCGACGGCGGGCCGATCATCGCGCGCAGCAGAATCGCGGTGCGCGACGATGACGACGAGGCAAGCCTGATCGAGCGGGCGCATCGGCTCGAACACGATCTGTATCCGAAGGTGACCGGCTGGTTCGCCGCGGGCCGCCTGCGCCTGCGCGACGACGGCGTTTACCTGGACGGCAACAGATTGCCGGTTACGGGAATTGAGGAGCCTGCCCCTCCCGGAGTCTGAACGAGGCATGACAAACCGAGTACAAGCCATCCCTGGCGCGAGATTGCGGCTTCGCTAACCCCCAGCCTTGCCAGTCCAACCACCGGGCATGGCTCGTTGTCGTTCGATCTGCGCGCGAAGCTGCGCCTCGTGAACGCTTGCCCTTACCCATGGCAAGTCGTTGGGCCCCTCAAGAAGCTGCGCTTCTTGAGGGGCCCAACCCATGCCGGCGCATTTTCTCCACGAGAGTCGTGCGGCGCAATTGCAATCGCTCGGCCGCCTGCTTGACGACACCGCCGCTGTCCTGGAGCGCGCGTTCGATGAAATCCTTTTCCAAGTTCGCCAAATATTGTTTCAGATCCATGCCATGAATCGGCGGCATCGCCATAGAAGGCCTCGGCCCGGGCGCGGCCTGCCCCCGCGCGCTTTCGCGCACTTCCGGCGCCGTTTCCGTTTGCCGGTTCGGGCGGTAGATCTTGTCCGGCAATTTTTCGCTGCCGACTATGCCGTGGGGATACAGGATCGCCATGCGTTCGACGAGATTGGCGAGCTCGCGCACATTGCCCGGCCAAGCATAGGCGCACAAGGCCGAAACGGCAGCGGAATTGAAACGGACCGTGCCCTTGCCCGCGGCTTCGAGATTGCGGATCAACTCGTTCAGCAATAGCGGGATATCCTCGACGCGGCGGCGCAGGGGCGGCATTTCGATGGGAAAGACATTGATCCGGTAATAGAGATCCTCGCGGAACGCGCCGCTGTCGATCATGTCTTCAAGATTCTTGTGCGTCGCCGTCAGAATGCGTACATCGGCCTTGATCGAGCGTGTGCCGCCGACCTTCTCGAAACTGCCTTCCTCCAGCACCCGCAACATCTTGACTTGCATGTTGAGCGGCATGTCGCCGATTTCATCGAGAAACAGGGTGCCGCCGTGGGCGCGTTCGAAACGGCCGACGGTCGACGCGACGGCGCCGGTGAAAGCTCCGCGCTCGTGGCCGAACAATTCGCTTTCCAGCAATTCTCCCGGAATGGCGCCACAGTTTACGGGCACGAAAGGCTTGCCTTCCCGGCCTGAAATGCGATGCAGGTTGCGCGCGACAACTTCCTTGCCGGTGCCCGACTCACCCGTGATCAGGACGTTCACTTCGGTGTCCGCGAGCCGCGCCACCACTTCCCTGACGCGCTGGATCGCCGAACTGACGCCGATCAACCCCTGCACAGCCGCGAGTCCACGCGTGATGTCGGAATCCACCGTTCCGGCAAGATGCTCATGGCAGAGGCGCGCCTTGTGCAAAACGTCGAGCAGATCGCGGAAATGCGACTTGGCGTCGGGTTCCGCGAACAGGCGCGTGCGCATTCGCTCATCGGCGAAATCGGGAACCTCCTCCTCTCCCAGCAGGACGATGGCGGCCTCGGGCAGGAAGGATTCGATCTCATTCAGTAATCGGCGCAGGTCCCCGGGATCGTATCCGGCGAGCAATACGGCTTCGACCGTTCGCAAGCCAGTCGCCGCTTGCCGCCAGCCGCCGGAATCGGCGGAGGCGACGGCCTCCTCGAGAAAATCGAGTTTTATTGCAAGCTCATGCCGGGCGGGTTCGTCTTCGCAGATCAGCAATATGGGAGGTTTGCTGGCGGGCATGACCATGGGTTCCTGAGTGGGGACATAGTGTACACGATGAAATCGTGGGTATCCGCTCATTCCGCGTGAAGTCTCGTATTGATGTTCGTGGTTTTTCAACTTCCCGGCACACCTGCCGAAATCCATAGCACAGGACGAACGAAATGAACGAAGATCACGGCGGTACTGCCGATACGCTCCCTTTCGCCAGACCTGCGCGCCCTCTCGGGCGCGGCGGCGGGAGTGCGCAATCCGCCGGGGAGACAAGCGAAGAGATGCTCGATATCGTCAGGCAGGAACCAGAAATGAACATCAGCAAAACCGTCCTGCTGGGCAAGCAGGTCGGCGAGGGTCGCTATCGGGTCGACGCTTCCCGCGTAGCGAGGCGGCTGCTCGAATTCGAGGGCAGGCTTCAATGCGACCAGAACAGCGGCGGCCGCAATTCCTCCAGCAAAGGCAGATCGTCCGCGTCGTCCACATCCCACGACGGTTCGAGCAATTGATGGCTCAAACCCGCCTCGCGCGCACTCTCCAGCGTCTGCTCCAGCACATCGGGTCCGCCCCAGTTCACTTCACTGAATAGTTCCCGCGAGGCCTGGCGCAATCCGATCAAGACATAGCCGCCATCCCTGGCGGGGCCGAGCATGACTTCGACGCCGGCCGACAGGGCATCGAGCGCTCGTTCGAGATAGTCCGGCGTCAGCGCGGGACAATCCGAACCGACGATCAGCACGAACTCCACTCCGTCTTCCGCCAGTTCGGCCGCGGCGGCGTTATGCATCCGCGACCCGAGATCCCCGCCCTGTTGCAGCCTTATATCCTGGACGTTGCACAAGGCGAGGAATTCCTCGTGTCCGGGATCGGACGCCGCCCAGAGACGGAATTCCGCGAGCGCGGCCCGCTCGACGGTCTCGACGACGCGGCGCAACATGGCGAGATAAAGACGCAAGGCCGCTTCGGTTCCGACCCGCGCGGCCAGCCGGGTCTTCACTTCGCCCATCTTTGGCGCCCGGGCGAACACCGCGATCCTCGCGGAGGGATGCTTGCGGCGGCGGGCAGCGGCGAACAGCCGCGGATAGTAACTGGCCGCCAGCTTTTCGGGCGCCGCGCCGAAAAAGTACAGCAGCCGCAGCCGCCACATTTGCAAAATCGTCCGCACCACGCCATCGCGTTCCCAGCGCCGCGAAGAACTCGATACCTTTTGCGCCAGCGGCCGCGGGCGGGCGAGCTTGCGCAGCTTCTTGCCGATGGCGATGTCTTCCATCAGCGGAATGCCGGGAAATCCGCCCGCCATATGGAACAGTTCGGCGGAAACGAAAAGAGCCTGATCGCCGGTGCAGACCGCCGTGAGCCGGGCGCGCAGGTTCATGAGTGCGGCGATCAGGCGGTAAATCGGCGCCCGCCCGCTCAGCCGCGCGTCGAACCATCCCCAGCCGGGTTTCCGATCGGCCAGAGTCGCCGCGATAATCCGCCCGGCGCGTTCCGGCAGTTGGCTGTCCGCGTGCAGGAACAGGATGACATCGCCGCCGGCGAAGCGCGCCCCGATATTCATTTGCGCGGCGCGGCCCGGTCGGCTGCGCAGGAGCCGGTCGCACAGCGGTGCCGCCAGCGCCCGTGTGGCGTCCCCGCTGCCGCCGTCGACGACGATGACTTCATGGCCCCGGGAACGCATCGGCCGCAATCGTTCCAGGCAGGAAACGATTTGCGCCTCTTCGTTCAATACGGGAATGACGATGCTGATTCGCACGCGGGAGTCTCGTGGAGGGAAAAACTGCCTGTAAATTTGTAACTTATTGTGAGATTGGCATAAAATCTCACCGCTCCATGTTGATGGGAAGCTAGAATAGCGTTGAAGTGCAAAAAATATCCACCTCTTCACATCCTGTTGCAGTTCCCGTAAGAAGGCCGTGAACGCAGAAAACTACTACATCGTGGCTACGGCGCCGAACGATCCTTCCCTGCAAGTGAAAATCTCCGGCCCCTATCTCACCCGGCAAGCCGCCAAAGCCGACCTTGAAGCCGCCATCGGCGAGGCGATGGATATCGATCCAAGCGCCCGCAGCTACCATTACAGCATTTCCAAGCTCGAAAGCCGCAAACCCGGCGTGATCCAGCATATGGGATCGCATTCCTGATGAGCCGCAAAAGCAGAATTATATTGACGGAAGCTTTGCGGCGGGACCCCGCGGCCGCCGACCGGCTGCTCTGGGGCCGCGAATCCGATCCGTTGACCCGCCGCGGATTCATTCGCAAGAGTGGCCTGCTGGCCATGGGCGCGGCGCTCGGCGCGGCGATTCCCTACGCCCGCTTCATGCCCGCGGGGCTCGTTCCCGCAGCATTCGCGCAGGAAGACGCGCCCGGCGAGATTCTCGGCAAGGAAGGCCTCATCGTTCTCAACGACCGCCCGCTGAATGCCGAGACGCCCGCGCATCTGCTCGACGATTCGGTCACGCCGAATCGCTACATGTTCATTCGCAACAACGGGCTCGTCCCGGAAAACATCGATCCCGAGACATGGGAACTCGAAGTCGGCGGCGAATCCTGCTTGCGGCCCGACCGCTTCAGCATCGCCGACCTGCGCGCCCGGTTCGAAACCGCCACCCTGCAATTGCAGCTCGAATGCGGCGGCAACGGCCGCAGCGAATTCGTCCCCGCCGCCAGCGGCAACCAATGGACCACGGGCGCCATCGGCTGCCCGAGTTTCACCGGCGTGCGCCTGCGCGACGTGCTCAATTATTGCGGGGTCGGCGCCGACGCCGTCTATGTCGGCTATCACGGCGCCGACATCCATCCGAGCGGCGACCCGGATCTCGACGCCATTTCCCGCGGCGTGACCATCGAAAAGGCGCTCGAACGCGAATCGCTGATCGCCTGGCGGATGAACGGCGAAGACATCCCGCTGCAAAACGGTTTCCCGCTGCGCCTCGTTTGCGGCGGCTGGCCGGGCTCGGTCTCGGGCAAGTGGCTGAACCGGCTCGTGGTGCGCAATCGCGTGCATGACGGCGAGAAGATGGCCTCGCCTTCCTACATGGTGCCGCGTCTGCCGGTCGCGCCGGGCAGCCGCGTGCCGGACAGCGACATGCGCATCATCGAGTCCATGCCGGTGAAATCGCTGATCACCTATCCCCGCTCCGGCATCACGATAGGGCAGCGCGAGCGTCTCGACGTGCGCGGCCACGCCTGGGCCGGCGACGAAACGGTCAGCGCGGTGTTCCTGTCTACCGACTTCGGCGCGACCTGGTTGCCGACCGCCGCGCAATCACCGGCCAACCGCCTGGCTTGGCAGGACTGGGCCTCCTGGGTGCAATTCACCGAGCCGGGCTACTACGAAATCTGGGCCCGGGCGATGGACGCGTCGGGACGCTCCCAGCCCATGGTCGTACCAGGCTGGAATCCCCGCGGCTATCTCAACAACGCCTGCCATCGCGTCGCGGTGCAGGTGACCTGAGATTCACATGCGGCTGCTGCGATTGACCGGGCTGGCTTCCGCCCTTGTATTGCTGACGCTCGCGCAGGCCCCGCGGGCGGCGGAGGAAACCGACCGCGTCACCGGCCTCGAGCTCGACGGCGACTGGCAACTCGTGCGGGCGAACTGCACCGAATGCCATTCGGCCTTGCTGATCACACAGAATTCGGGCTCGCGCGGCGTCTGGCAAATCCGCATCGCCACCATGCGGAACACCCATGGCATGGAATCGCTCGATGCTGAAGTCGAAGAGCGGATTCTCGACTATCTCGCCGAGCACTACGGCCAACGCCAAGCCTCGCGCCGCCCCCCGCTCCCAGCCCATCTGCTCCCCGAAAATCCCTACCCCCCTCTTTGACATTGCACTATGTGAGTCGCCGTCTGCCGAGTCGAGTACAGCGGGCGGGCGAGGATGAGGTCCGGTCGGCGCAGCCGATAAGAAGCGCAGCTTCTTAAGGGCCGAACGACCGGCCAAGGATGGCCGGGCTGGGGATGCTCGAAGCCTATGAACTCTCGCCATGGACGGCATGTGCAAGTCAAATCGAAAGTAGTAAGCCCGCTGATGTATTTATGGCGTCCGCTGCACTCGACTCGGCAGACGGCGACGGATCGAAGCCAAAACTCAAAGACAGTATAATTGCGCCCTCGCCTGACGGTAGCACCGCCGTTGGGACATCCATTCCAGCAGAAGAGGTTCACGATGGCAGATCAATCCGCCGGTCGGAAGTTGCGCCAGACGCTGGCGGAAAACTCGCCCCTGCAAGTCGTCGGCGCGATCAACGCCTATTGCGCGATGCTCGCCGAGACAGCGGGCCACAAGGCCATCTATCTGTCCGGCGGCGGAGTCGCGGCGGCGTCCTACGGCCTGCCCGACCTCGGCGTAACGAGCCTCAACGATGTGCTGGCGGACGTGGACCGGATTTGCAACGCGAGCGAATTGCCCTTGCTGGTGGATATCGACACCGGCTGGGGCGGCGCGTTCAACATTGCCCGGGCCATCAAGGCAATCGAAAAGGCCGGCGCCGCGGCGGTTCATATCGAAGACCAGGTGCTGGAAAAACGTTGCGGTCACCGGCCCAACAAGGCGATCGTGAGCAAGGATGAAATGGCCGACCGCGTCAAGGTCGCCGTCGACGCCAGGGAAGACGATTCCTTCGTCGTCATGGCGCGAACCGACGCGCTGGCGGTGGAAGGCCTCGATGCGGCCATCGACCGCGCCGCCGCTTGCGTGGAAGCCGGCGCCGATGCGATTTTCCCCGAGGCCGTGACCGAACTCGATCAATACCGCCGATTCGCCGAAGCGACGCCGGCGCCCGTGCTTGCCAACATCACCGAATTCGGCCGGACCCCTCTGTTCACCCTGGAGCAACTGCACGAAGCCGGCGTGGCGATCGCGCTCTATCCATTGAGCGCTTTCCGCGCCATGAGCAAGGCGGCCTTGCAGGTGTATCGTTCGCTCGCCGCAGACGGTCATCAGCGCGCCGTGCTGGAAAACATGCAAACCCGCGAAGACCTGTACGAAGTGCTCGGCTATCACGAATTCGAGAAAAAGCTCGACCGCTTGTTCGCCGAAGAGACCCGAAAAATCTCGAACGCGGATTGACGGGAGCCATGCATTCTGAACTGGAGTTGAAACATGTCGGGAAAACCGCTTGAAGGCGCCGGGCTGCGCGGACAGATCGCCGGAACCACCTCGCTTTGCACCGTAGGCGAAACAGGCTCCAGACTAACTTACCGCGGCCATGACATCCAAGTGCTGGCGCGCAAGGCGCGTTTCGAGGAAGTCGCCTGGCTGCTGCTGCAAGGAAAGCTGCCCACTCGATCCGAACTGGACGAATACAACGGCAAACTCAAGCGCCTGCGCGGATTGCCGGTCGAGTTGCGTGGGGCGCTTGAGCGGATTCCCGCGAGCGCTCATCCGATGGATGTAATGCGGACTGGCTGCTCGATGCTCGGCAATCTCGAACCGGAAGGCGATTTTGCGCATCAGAACGAAGTCGCCGACCGGCTGCTGGCGGCGCTGCCTTCGATCATCTGTTACTGGTATATCTGGAGCCATCACGGTCGGCGCATCGAAACCGAACTCGACAGCGATTCCCTCGGCGCGCATTTCCTGCGCATGCTGCATGGCAGGGAGTCCGACGAGCCGTTCCGGGAAGCGATGAACGTTTCACTGATCCTTTACGCCGAACAGGAGTTCAATGCCTCCACCTTCACCGCCCGGATCGTCGCC
>JANQSV010000423.1 GCA_028279115.1 Pseudomonadales bacterium | reverse complement strand
CGAGGCTCTTGCGGGCCACATTGCCGGTCACCGTGGCTTGAATTTCCTCGAAATCGAAGGAATCAAGCCGTAGATCTTATGTTTTTCCGCAGCCTGCTAGAAGGAGGCGCCAAGGGGTGTCCTCTCTCGCTTTGCTCTCTCGCTTTGTAACGACTCCAAATACTTTATGTGTTCTCTAAATATCTTTAGTGCGGCTATTGACAATTACTTCAATTACTTCATATATTTCACTTAGGCCATTAGTTTTAGCTAGGCCCTTAGAGGATTTGTTCATGAACGCAGTAGCTCACAGGCAACTTGCGCCAACACCGCAAGATGCTGAAGTCGCACGGCGCACCTGTCGGACGCTCTCTCCATTCAGTGGAACGGGCCGGCCCCTAAAGCTGCGCTTCAAGGCTCAGAGAACAGAGCAAACGATCGATCTTCCGGCAGGTGCGATCGACTTGCTCGTTCAGATTCTTGAGGGCATGGCCGCGGGGAAAGGCGTTACCCTGGTTCCCTTGGATGCGGAGTTGACTACGGTCCAGGCGGCCGAAGTGCTCAATGTCTCGCGGCCCTACCTGCTCAAGCTTCTTGAGCAGAAGGCTATCCCGCATCGGAAAGTCGGAACGCATCGGCGCATCCGCATGGAAGATGTCATGAATTACAAAAACGCTATCGACCGCGAACGCGAAAAAGTACTTGAGCAATTAACCCGGGAGGCCCAAGCCCAGGATATGGGATACAGCGCCCGGTGACGGGAATCACGGCCCTGTTGGATGCCAATGTCCTCTATCCTGCACCGATTCGGGATATTTTTCTGCAGCTAGCGGTTGATGACGTATTCCGTGCAAGATGGACCGCCGATATTCACCGGGAATGGATGGAAGCGCTGCTTCGCAAAGAACCGAACCGTGATCGAGCACGACTGGAACGTACTCGCAGCCTGATGGACCGGCACACACGGGATTGTTTGATTGTCGGCTATGAAGAGTCATTGGACGAATTTCAGCTTCCGGATCCCGACGACCGTCACGTGCTTGCCGCTGCAGTCGTCGGTGACTGCGACAGAATCATCACCAGTAACCTGCGGGACTTTCCCGAGTCAGCGGTTGCCCCTTATGGTATTCAAGTTCAACACCCGGATGAGTTTCTTTCGGAACTTCTTGAGTCAATGCCTTTCCACTTTTGCGATGCCGTACGAAAGGTTCGATCGCGATTGAAAGCACCGCCCGTCTCCCTTGAGGACTACTTGTTCACTCTGTCTCGATCAGGGCTTAAATCCACCGTCGAGAAATTGAATCAGTTTTCAGAAGATCTCTGACAGGGTTAGCGGGGGATACCCGTCAGGTATTACTTGAACCGAACCGCAGTACCATATCCGGCGCAGCATGTGGCCTGAGGCTTCCCAGCCTAGTTTTCCGGCTTGCCGCTGTGCCGATTGAACCATTCCAGCACGGCGCCGACCTTGGCCAGCAACTGGCTGGGTCGTGCGGCAATGCTGTGCGAAGCGCCCGGAATCCGCACCAGCGCGGTCTCCACGCCGCGCAACTTCAGCGCTTGGTAATACTGCTCGGATTCCCATATCGGCGTACGCCAGTCCTGCTCGCCGGTCAGCAGCATGGTCGGTGTCGAGACTTCCCCCGCCAGCGAGAGCGGAGAGCGCTCCCAGTAGCCCATGGGATCTTCCCAAGGCAATGCCGGGAACCAGTACCTGGAAAAGAACGGCGCCATATCGGCGCTCAAGGCGAAGCTGATCCAGTTGATGACCGGCTTGGCCACCACCGCCGCCCGGAAACGGTCGGTCTTGCCGACGATCCAGGCTGTGAGCACGCCGCCGCCGCTGCCGCCCGTCACGTAGAGTTGATCGGGATCGATAACGCCGAGATCGATCACCGCGTCCACCACCGACATCAGGTCGTCGTAGTCCTCACTGGGGTAGTTGTGATGAATATAGCTGCCGAATGCTTCGCCGTAACTGCTGCTTCCCCGGGGGTTGGCATATACAACCACGTAGCCGGCGGCGGCGTAGAGTTGCGCCTCCAGGGAAAAGTGCGGTCCGTAAGCGGCGTGCGGTCCGCCGTGGATTTCCAGCAGCAGCGGGTATTGCTGCGAGGCGTCGAAGCCGGGCGGCCACACCACCCAGGCGTGGATTTCCTCCCCGTCGTAGCTGGACGGGAACCGGAACTCCTCGACCCGGCCGAGATCGCGGTAGTCGAGGAGATTCGCGTTAAGCTGCGTCAGCCGCCGCGGCGCATCCATGCCACGGCCGACGGCAATATCGGACGGCGCCAGGGCGTCTCCCCGGGTTATCGCGTACATGTCGCCGCCGCCAACCGCGAACTGCGCGCCCGTGTATGGCCGCGTTAGCGCCAGACCGCTCAATTCGCCGCTGATTTCCGTGAGGCCGCCATCCAGATGCGCGTAAGCCAGTTTCGTCAGACCCTCGTCTTCATAGGCGAAATACAGCCCGTTGCCATCCGCCGACCAACTGGGGAGCGTGACGTCGCGGTCCAGGTCCGGCAGTAGTTCCCGGTAGCCGCTGCCATCCACGTTCATCACGTACAGGCGGGTGATCTGGTAGCTGCGCGCGCGGTCGTCATAGCCGGTCCAGGCCAGCATCGCCCCGTCCGGCGAAACGTCGACCGAATTGTCCGGTCCCTCGCGGTTCGTAATCGCTTCGATTTCGCCACCGTCCAGTCCGACCCGATAGATTTCGGAATTGTTCGGATTGAGCTCGGCGTCCTCATGGCGGTTGCCGGAGAAATAAAGGCTTTGGCTGTCCGGTGACCAACTGATCGGGCCATCGTGATTATAGTCGCCGGACGTAAGTTGCCGGGGCGCGCCGCCCTGGGCCGATACCACGAATACATGACTGAAACCATGGGGCAGCGGGCCTGCACCGTCCATGCGGTACACGGCGCGCTCCACCACCACGGGGGGATCCGCCCAGTTGGCGCCCTCGGGTCTGGCGGGCAACTCGCCCATGGCCGGTGGCTGGTAGGGCGCCAGCATCGTATAGGCGAGCCACTCGCCGTCTGGAGACCAGGAGAGGCTGCCGGGAGCGCGGTCCAGATGAGTGACCTGCAGGGTTTCGCCGCTTTCGATCCAGCGTACGAAAATCTGCGCGCCCCCGTCATCACTGGACAGATACGCAACACGCTCGTTGTCCGGGGCAATTTGAGCGCCACTGTCGTTCACCGCCCCGGTGGTCAGCGGGCGGGCGTTCTCGCCATTGATATCGATGCGCCACAGGTTGGAGCGGCGGCGATCCTCCATGATGTCCATGAAGTTGTGCGAATAGACCACAAACGAGCCGTCGGGGCTGACCCGCGGATCGCTGGCCCAGGAAAGCGAGAACACGTCTTCGGGTGCGAAAACCGGCTGGGCGGCGTAAAGACCCGGGGCCGCCAACAGCAATACCAGGGCAATACGTGG
The DNA here is from genome assembly GCA_028279115.1 of Pseudomonadales bacterium. GTDB lineage: Bacteria > Pseudomonadota > Gammaproteobacteria > Pseudomonadales > Pseudohongiellaceae > UBA9145. The sequence goes on along the minus strand of JANQSV010000423.1, from coordinate 1,098 downwards.
TTTCAAATTCGCCAGAAGCGTCAGCGGGGACACTTTGCGGCGTTGCTTGAGCAAGTTTTCCTGTGTCATTTGCATGTTGGATACTCCCGGATAGTTAATCGGTTCACTTGAACCTGACCGCGGTGCCGTAGCCGGCCAGGATGATCATGCCGCCCTTGTTCCCGCTGAACTCGCTATAGTCGAACTCGACCGATACCACCGCGTCGGCGCCTGCTTCGGCGGCTTCCGCGGCAAGCTCGGCGATGCAGGTTTCACGGGCCTTGCGCAAGGCTTCCTGGTGCGTGCCGCTGCGGCCGCCGACGATGTCGCGGATGCCGCCCATAATGTCTTTGAAAATGTTGATCCCGAGCACGCATTCCGCACCGACGATGCCAAGCGACTCGCCGATCTCGCGTCCGGGGAAATATGCGGTGGTTAGGATTCTGTTGGTCGGAATCGCCATGGCGTCCGCGCCTCCTTGATTACTTGCGGATCAAGCCTACCGCTTGCGGCGCGGAGTTTCCACACCCCGGTCATCTGGCGTCGGCGACGCACTCGTAGGCGAGCGGCGCCGCCTGCAAGGGCGCTTCCGCGCGACCGTCCAGATACCATGGGCGTCCTTCGGCGACCGCCTCGATATTGGCCGCGGCCAAGGCCAGGTTGCCGCCCCGGCTCCGATTTACATGGGCCAGCACCGGCTCTCCCTTTTCCGGACTGGCTCCCGATCGGGCGCATACGCGGCTGCCCGCGGCGAACTCCGCCTCGCCGCTGAACAGAAACAGGCGTTTTTTCGCTTTGCCCCGGAAATGCATGCGGGCGACGACTTCCTGGCCGGTGTAACAGCCCTTGCTGAAATTGATCACGCCGGAAATATCGTAGTTGAGCAATTGCGGCGTATATTGCTCGCTGCTTGCCGGGCCGACGTGAGCCGTTCCGGACTCGATTTCCGCTGCCAGCCAGTCACGGTCGGGGTTCGTCCGCCATTCGCCCAACAACTCACGCAAGGAGGGAACCACGGCCTCGTCGAGGCACCACAATTCCCGCCTCTTGCCCGGTAGCCGCAACAGGCACATCTGGGCCGAGACCGCGCTTTCGTTGACCGCGGCCGGCAGCCTGGGA